>QHBQ01000277.1 GCA_003243865.1 Candidatus Chloroheliales bacterium
ATGGCTTAACTTGTAACCGATACTCATGCATATTATGATCGTTGCTGCTCATTTGCTCATTCACCTCCTATAGTAAGTCTACCATTCTTAATCCTCACGCGGTCGAAATCCCCACAGTAGAGCGTGATTAGCTTGCCGCCAGCTCACTGTCGGTGGGTTGAATAATTGGCGCAGGTTCGACATTCAAAGCGCCGCCCGGCTGCGGCAGCTCGCCGGTGCGCTCTGCGACCAGCGCCCGCTCCACCGCCATCGAATGGCCACCCCGCCCCAACGCCCGCTTCGTACCCATACCGTGCTTGAGGCCGCGCTCCACCATCCAGTAGTTGATGGGGTAGGCGACCAGCCCGCCGATAACCACCCCCAGCGACATGATGCCCCAGAAGTGCAGGCTGGTGGGCGACATTGACTGCATATCCCGGCTCATTAGGATGACCATGGTGGGGAACATCCCCGCCGCCATTGAGTTCATCGAGAGGAACTCCGGCAGCCAGGTGCGCCGCAGCGCCTGCCCATAGCTCAGGCCCATCATATCCTTCATGAAGAGCGCCTGAAAGATGAACAAACCCAGGCTGAAGCCCGCAGCGTACTCGATGACCAGGTCAATGCCCATCGGTAGGCCGAATAGCCCGGTAATGCTAGCCGCCACCACAATGCCCAGCCCGTCGCCCGCCACGCAGTGGATGACCGAGCCGAGCGCCTGCTTCCACATCGGGGCGACGAACTGCTCGTGGGTGCCAGGCAGTGGTTCGCGGCAGCCAATCAGGTAGAGGAAGAGCGCAACCGGCCCCGCGAAGACGGTGACGATAATCCAGGCTGGCTTCATCACCGGCATCTCCGGGGTTTTAACATACAAATCGTAGGCGACGAAAACGACCGAGAAGGCAGTAAATGCGAACCAGGCCAGTAGCGCACCATCCCACATCTTCTTCCTCCATTCACTGCAACTAGCTCACAGGCCAATGCAACGCAGTTACTATAAGCCCTTCGTAGATTGATGTCAAGAGATAAGCCCTGGCAGTCAGGTTAATATTTGATGAATTGCAGCGGCCAACATGGCACAAATCAATACCCTGGATAAGCTGGTAGACAAACCCCCTCGGTTGGATTATAATAACAGGCAAAGAAGAAGGCAGTTTACTGAAACAGACTGAGGTGTGTACACAGCATGGAAGAACTAAGCGAACGACAAAGAGACATGATTTACAAGATAGTGCGATTGATGGCTTTGGGCGGTGGCGGATGTTTCATGGAGCGTCAGCGCCCAGAAAATTGGCGCGAGGAAAAGTACACTTTCTACTGGAACACTGTTGAAGACCCGGAGGCGTTCAAGGTGGATAATGCCGTTGACTTGGATACCCTGCATTCTTTGAAGAGCTACCTACGTACTGACACCTTTATGTTCGATTTGCGTAACCCCGGACACACCCTGGCCGCTACTCCGGACGCATGGAGTATTTACCGCCAGATGTTGGAAGGCGAATTGCTAGAATACCTCTGGCGCTTCAAGCAAAAGCACTCTGATTACAAGTCCTTGCCATCTATAGGCCCAACTGACCTGTCCACTTCGGAAGAAAGTTTCCAGGCAGCAGTAAGCGCATTGACAGCGAAGGGGTACATCATGGAGAACCATAGCGTTACCCACTCTGCACCTATTGGCTTTCGCCGACTGTATATCACCGAAGAAGGAGAAAAGGTATTCGGTAAGGCAGTTGCCATCGAAGAAGTACATGAAGCGGGTAGAACACCGGCTTCAATGCCGATAGCCTCACAGCACATAGAGCTGCCAGTGGTGGACTGGCACTTCGTCCATAAGGATAAGTTGCGGCAACTGGTAGAAAACGATTACGATGAGCTACAGGTAATGGCTGAAGGAAAGCACTTGGCAGCTAAGTCAATGATAGTACTATTGGGTTCGCTCCTGGAAGCGGTGCTACTTGATTTTCTGCAAAGGCGCAACAGAAGTGCGCGTACTGCTTATTACAACATCTATAAAAGAGGGAAAAACCAGAAGCTGCCATATTCGACGAGGCGGGCAGCAAATATCTCGTCAGCAACCACACCCATAAGGTCGCAGATTGATCAAGCATTGGCAGGTGTGCCTGGCTATAGTGAATGGAAACTTGCCCAGATGATAGAGGTAGCCGAAGAGATAGGGCTGCTTGACCATTGGGCTAAGATCAAAGCCCACAACGTTAGGGAGACGCGCAACCTTATCCACCCACTAGTAGCGATGTACGAAACCCCGCCAAGCGCAAAAGATGTAAGCACAATCGTAGACTTGTTCGAGAGCGTCATCCGACAACTTTCCGCAAAAAGTGATCTATCTAAGAGAACAAGCGTATGAGTTTAGATAGGACATAAGTGTGCAAGAACCATTGGATGTGACACTACTTGTACTTGCCAGAGGGTCTGGTCAACGAAGTAAGACGCAGGCGAAGGGTGAGCTATTCGAGCAACTGATGGCGAAAGTGCTGCATCAGCTTGGCTATGATATTCCTAATCTACACAGGCCTGGCAGCCGTCGGACAGGTATGCAGATTGACATTGAGGGTACGAACCGTAAAACTGGAGCGAAGGTAATAGGGGAATGTAAGAACCTAGCCCATGCTGTGGATAGCCCTACGCTTATGTCCTTTTTTGGCAAATATATGACCCTTCGACGAAAGGATCCGGCCCTAGAGGCTCTACTTATCGCTCCACGCGGCCTTAATCCCGAGGCCATGACAACTTACCGTGACGAATACGAAGACGGCAGGAATGGGAGTTTTCGAGTTCTTGAGGAGCAGCAGATACTCGAAGCCATCTATTCAGCTGATCTTGCAGTTAGGCCGGAAAAGATTGCCACCCTAATACCAAACTACATTGGCACTCCCAAGAAACTCACACTTATCTACACAGACGATTCGTTCTTCTGGGTACAATATGTAGATATTCTAGGCTCAGGCTTCAGCAGGGCGGCTGCAATCTTTGATGGAAAAGGCAACATAATATATGATGCAGATACAATCAAAGAGCTTAAGAAGCTGTACTCTGCGCTTGCAGAGCCGCACCTCACTATTATAACTGAGCTTGCCGCAGATGTTCGCCCGTTCCGAGAAATCACCCCCAAGCTAGTGGATGAAGGTATAGCTTATGGTCGGCTATGGGATAGATTGGAGCGACCCGACTGGCCTTACTTTTCTGCTGACCCAGACAAAGCGCAAGACATACGGCGAAGCCATTATGATGAGCTATACAGACGTGTGACTAATCCGCCCGAGACTGATAAGAACTACTTCCAGCCGCTAGTTGGTAAGACTGGTTCGGGTAAGACCAGCATACTTATGCGCCTCGCTGCCGACTTGTGCCGAGTTGAGACGAATAAGGTTCTCTGGTTGGATGCTGAAGCTGCCATTGGCACTACTGCCCAGTTGCACTCGAAAGTGGCAAGTGCTGCTAAAAGCTATGGCTCTGATTACAAGCTGTTCATTGTTATTGACAATATCTTGCTTCTGCCAAATATCCCGTTGTTCCTACATGAGCTAAGGCACACCGACACTGGTGACGCTCAAATAATTGTAGTGGGTACTTCGCAGCAGACGTTGGAAGAGTATCCAGAGCTAAAAGGAACCGGCACGCTTGGAATACTGGCCTCGTTCGACGCTGAGAGTCCTTACGTCTACCTCAATGCCCAGTTCAGTGATGATGAGCTGAGAGAGCTAATTATGCTCCTATATCGCAAGGGTCAGCTGCTGCGGCAAGTGCAGCAGGTTGTCGGGCTGGCTGCGCGAAACAAGGAGGGGTATGCTGTAATCAATGCGGCGTGCAGGGTGCTGAATATAACAAATGATAGTCGCGTACTATATGAGCCGCGACAATCCATTAGCCTTTTGACCAAAGGTGTCATTATTAGGGAGCTAGTTGAGAGGGATTTGATTCGCCTCCAAGCTGGCAGCGATTTCACCGACGTTAATAAGCTGAAGCCAGTTGTGCGCTTGTGCGTTTATGTGTGCTTGCTCTACAGCGAGGGAATCGCTGCGCCTTACGAGTGGCTCTCAGCCATAGAACGCGGTAATTCCTATCAGTCCGTCTTGAGCCTGATACGTAAAGGTAAGCTCGCAACCGAAGGACTTATCGAGGTTGACGCAGATGGCTATTTTACGGCTAAACATCAAGTGGATGCTTATGCGGTACGCACAATTGTCTTTGGAAATGACGATGCTCGCGATAGATTGACCGAGGCGTATTCTCGCATTATTGCTAAGGCACCAAATGCTGCTAGTGCTGGCATAGCAGCATTGCTACTAAACCTTACCGATTACCCTTACTCTAATAATACGGAAGAGCGAATCAGCCTTGCTCGTAGCTTGGTAGCCAAAAATAAAGACCATCTACTAAGCGTAATCAAGAACTCTCGACCCGTAGAAATAGCTAACTGGCTTACCGTGTATGGCCGTCTGGGGCTTGACGAGGATGCACTAAGCCTTGCTAACTGGAGCGTAGGCCACGTAGCGGATACGCACGAGCTTAGCAGGATATACATGGTCAGAGGGGTGATACGTCGTAGAATGGGACAAACTGAGCTCGGCAGGCTGGATGTAGAAAAAGCGATGAACCTAACTCCTAACGATGCTGAGGCCGTTTATAATTATGCTTTGGTTAACCTTGCAGATGGTATTAAAGGCCGAGCCATAGAGATGTTTAATCGCTCTATCGCCCTCCAGCCCATTTTCCCGCAAGCCTACACCGGGTTGGGTATAGCCTACAATATTTTGCCTGCTGATAATAAGGCAGCAATTGAGGCATTCAACAAGGCGATAGAGCAAGACCCCAGCTACGCAAAAGCATACATGAACAGAGGGATTACGTATGTATCACTGTCGCGAAGCGAGCCTGCGAGAGCGGAAGACGCGGTACAAGATTTTATTACAGCATTGGAGCAGGGGCTTAGTCTTGGGCATAAGTTCATAGAGGAGTTGGCTAATGCAGTCATTAGCCCGCTGGCGGGATATAGTCCTGAAGAGTTGGTAGCGAACGCTAATTTTCTTTTGATTAACGACTATTTTGCCGTTGCTTGTTTTCAAATTGCTGTATCTATGGCGAGGGGCGGCAAACATTATGGTGAGGTGTTGTATTGGCTAAGACTCACAGGTAGGGTATCTAACAATGAGAGAGCAGTAGCTCGTGAGACAGCTGATACACCGGCTTTTGAGAGGTATGGAGGCATTAAAGAGTTTCAAGATTTCCTTGCTCTCTCGCGTGAGCCCCAGGCATCATTACTCTTTTTATCATAGCTGTTTTCCATAAGTCTGAACACCAATAATCTGAACACCGATGCTCTGATCTTCTGCTTGACAGCCCCGAGGCAAATCTACTATACTGTCTTCGTAAGTTTTGTCAAGGGAAAGGGGGCCAAATGGAAGGCATTGATTGGCGGGCATTGCTGGTCAAGGTACAGCAGTATATTATCTACTTCGTGCCTTTCTTTCTCATCGGACTGGCACTGGAAGCGGGGCTAAATAGCCTGCTGAGTTTGCGTCTGGGAGCCAACCGCTTTGTCAAGGCCTGGATTGCGGCTTGGGACAGCCCGATGTTCGGCGGCAGCGGAGAACAAGGGGCGCAGCCCTGGTGGTATCACGCAATGCTCGCCTTTCGCACGGTGGCCGGGCCGCTAGCCCTTATCCTGGCCTGGCGCTGGAGCGGGTCGCTATTCTGGCTGCGCCTGGTTGGTGGCCTACTGGTAACGGCGGCGCTACTGCTGGTCCTATCGCGTACTCGTCGGGTGCGGGTCAGTTCACCACCGCGTGTACTCGCCAGCGAAGATGCCCTCCCCGCCCCTGCACTTGATGAGGCGCAGGTCGGGCGGGCCAACCTGCGCGCTGCGGTGGCCGCTGGTAAGATAAGCGATACACCCCGCTCACGCCGCCCCGTAGTCAATGCCTCATCAAGCGCCGCAGCAGTAGCTCCTTCCATGCCCATCAACCCGCTTAGGCGGCTATGGCGCGTGCTTGACAATCTCCTTGCCATCATACTTGGACATCGCTTTGACTGGCTGGGCCTCAAGGCAGCCATCGTGCTGGTAGCAGGCGGCTTCATCGCCCTTATTCTGCCTTACCATAGCGGCGCAGATTTCTTCGGCGGCAGCCTTCCTATTCTACTGCTTCCCCTTGCTGGCTACTTCCTGCCCACCAGTGGCGGGGCGGAGATGGCGGTAGTCATTGTATTGGGCAGCAAAGGGTTGAGTCTAGGCGCGGCTCTCGCCTTCATCCTGGCCTCGCCACTAATCTACCGCTCGCGCCTGGAAGAGGTCGAGCTGCTCAATGGCAAGCGGGCGATGATTGCTTATGGGCTGGTCGCTTGGCTGTTGCCGGTTGGACTGGGGCTGGTGCTCTACTTCCTATTTCCCGACAAGCTGTTGTTAAAGTGCGTTAGCGTGGCCGAGTTTTCATGCAACCTGACGAATCAGCAACTACCGTCACTAGCGCTCCGAGTTAAAGTACGTTAGCATAGCCACATTTTCATGCAAGTGTAAGGGAATGCGGGTTGACAACATCTCGATGAACTACTATAATTGGTTCGTAGATTGGAGACAAGGGTAGGGGAGGAGATAGCCTGGCTTATGTCAGACTTGCGAGCTGATGCGCCCGGATGCTATGGCGACATTGTTCATTGGCCCAACTGGATTGTTCCTACCATAGAGGAGAAGAAGGAGGTCAGACATGAGCCGCAAATTTAACCTGATCCTGCACCGACTTATCAGTGACGACACACATCGTTGCCCGAGATTGCAGGCAAAGGGTTACGACAGGAGGAACGTGCTGCTGCAACCAATCGCTAGGCCGCGCTTGCCGCGGGCGCACCGCAACATCGCCGCGGCCTTCATCCTGCTGGTTGCCCTGCTCACCACTGCCGCGAACAGCTACGCCAAGCCTGGTGAGGGGAGTTATCGCCAGCACTACACCCTCGCCAGGTTCGCCCGGCTGATGGAAGGTAAGGCGGGCGCAATGCTACCTACGGTGCTGCCCAGGGATTATCACCTTACCGACATCTACGGATTCGACAGCGTTGAGCAGTACCAGCAGGCCGACGGCACCTGGGCCAGCCAGGTTATCCCACTGCGAACCTGGGCGGTTTACTACTACAAGCAGGTCACTCCCTTTTACCGGCTGGGCAACCTGAGCATTGATGTGGACCCCCAGGCCCAGATTACCTATCAGGATGACCATAACAACACCGTGCCAAAAGGGTTGGACGCAGTTGGCGCCCCAGGCATGAACTACAACTACTCCGGTCCCTGGGCGGATGCCAGCAGATTGACTGTTCGCTACCGCCGGGCTGACCGGGTAATCGAACTCTACCAGGGCGCAGACCAGACACCTGGTCAGTACGCAGTTATCTACTTCGCCAATCACGACCGCAACATCACCCTGACCCGCTTCTTCGTACAGGCGGGCAGCGACATCAGTAGTGATGACCTGATCAGGCTGGCCGACTCAATAAGGCCAATTGACACTGACGCGCTTGACCGTTATCAGTGATGAGCGATCTGCTATATCGCAATGACCGTTACGTCTACTGTAGTAGCTGCGTAGATGCGGCGTGACAACTAGAGGC
This sequence comes from Candidatus Chloroheliales bacterium, assembly GCA_003243865.1. The sequence continues at coordinate 7,594 of QHBQ01000277.1, forward strand.
TAACCTGGCACGAACTGAAAGAGAACGGATTAGAACGATAAAACCGGGGGGAAGGGCAGCGAAACCAGTTGCACCTCGCTGGCAAATACTCCTGCCAGCGGCAACTGCGCTGATTATTGGCGCGGCGTTGATCGTAAGTAGCGGCATATTCAGCAGCAAGGCGGCGCTACTCGGCGAACCAGGTAAGAGCCACATCCACGTCACCCTGCTCTACCCTGACGGCAAGCCGGGCTGGATACTGGCTGGCACGCATACGGGACTGTACGAGCGAAGCGCCAAACTGGATGAACTAGGCTGGAGGGTGGTGGCGGACGGGCAGATCGGCAACACCGACGTGCAGGGCCTGGCATATAACCCCGCCCAGCCGCGCCGCCTCTACGTCGTCGGCCACCGCATCGGCGTGGCAGCTAGTGACAACGGTGGGGCGAACTGGCATAACCTGCTGCCCGGCGTAGGCGC
>QHBQ01000463.1 GCA_003243865.1 Candidatus Chloroheliales bacterium
GCCCCCGACTGCGGCGACATCCTCTACAATACCTATCAGGACTTCAATCGCCAGCACCACGACACGATGATACGAGAGGTGCCGGGCGTGGTCGCCGTGTTGGAAGAACTGGAGCGGCGCGGCATCGCCATTGGCATCGTCACCAGCAAACGGCTGGTTAGCGCCGAGCGCAGCCTCAACCGCTTCGACCTCGCCGGTCACTTCGATGTACTGATCACCCAGGACGACACCACTCGCCACAAACCCGACCCCGCCCCACTGCTATGCGGTCTGGAGCGGATGAAGCTGCCCGCCGCGGCGGTAATTTACGTTGGCGACGCAATTCATGATATAATCGCCGCACACGCCGTGCCAATGCGCGTTGCCGCCGTCACCTGGGGCGCAGAGGAACGCGCCACCCTCGCCAGCCTGCAACCCGACTGGCTGATAGATGATATGGCGCAACTGCTTGCCATCATCAATCTGCAATCTTAAATCTGTAATCAAGGAGAGAGCATGGGCATCATCATTCAGCAGACTGCCGCGGGCGGGCTGGTCATGCGGGTCAACGAGTTTGGCTATCAGACACTGCTGGTCAGGATACGGGCCGATCAGCTGGATGATTGGAGCCTGCCCAAAGGCACGATTGAGGATGGCGAGAGCCGTCAGCAGGCCGCCCAACGCATTGTCAAAGAGCAGACTGGCATTGACGCCAGCATCATTGCCAGCCTGGGGCCGGTGGATTACAGCTACACCATCTTTCTCCCGGTCGAGGAGCAAGACAGCGAGGGCGAGACCCTCGCCCGCAACCCTGGCATCCAGCAGGCGATGCAGAGCTACCACAAGGTGGTTTACTTCTACCTGATGACCTCGACAGGTGGCATCCTCGGCCAGGGCGACGGCAGTGTGGCCAAGGTGCAGTGGTTCACCATCCCCGAAGCGCAGGAGCTACTTGCCCACGAGGGCGACCTCACCACCCTCGCCCGTGCAGTAGATCTGCTTACCCGCGACAGCCAACATGGTGAAATCATCATCGGCAGTGGCATTATCGGCAACCCCCAGGGCAATACCAACCCCGAAGAGGCTCACGCGACTACAGTTAAACGATAATGTATGATCACGCGAAGATATACGTCAAAGCTGGCAACGGCGGGCGCGGATCGGCCAGTTTCCGGCGCGAGAAATTCGCACCAATGGGCGGGCCGGACGGCGGCGACGGCGGGCGCGGCGGCAGCATCTACCTACGTGCCACTGACAACCTCAACACCCTGCTGCCATTCCACTACAAGCAGCACTTCAAGGCAGTCAACGGCGGCCAGGGGCTAGGCAACAAGATGCATGGCGCCGCTGGCGACGACCTCTATATTGATGTGCCAGTCGGCACCTTCGTGCGTGTCACCACCCCGGAGACGTTCGACCCCGAAACCAGCCGCATCGTCATCCCCACCGAAAAGGTGATGGAAGCCGACCTGATAAGCCCCGGCCAGACGGTGATGGTCGCTGCGGGTGGCAAGGGGGGGCTGGGCAACACCCACTTCGCTACCGCCACTCACCAGGCGCCGCGCATCAGCGAACTTGGCGGGCCGGGCCAGGAGCGGGTGCTATACCTTGAACTAAAGCTGATCGCCGATGTTGGGCTGATTGGCTATCCCAACGTGGGTAAGAGTACCCTGCTCGCTGCCGCCACCGCCGCGCGACCCAAAATCGCCGATTACCCCTTCACCACCCTCAGCCCTATGCTGGGCGTAGTCGAGATTGATGCCGACAACAGCTTCGTGCTTGCCGACATCCCCGGCTTGATCGAAGGGGCTAGCGAAGGGGTTGGCCTCGGCCTGGAATTTCTCCGCCACATCGAGCGCACCCACCTGCTCATCCACGTGATTGACGGCGCAATCGGCAGTTCCGGCCTGCCAGAGCGCGATCCGATCAGTGATTATCGTCACATCAACCACGAGCTAGAGCTTTACCAGCCGGAACTTGGTCTGGTGGAACGCCCACAACTCGTTGCCGTTAACAAGATGGATATACCGGAGGCGCGGGCCGCCTATCCGGAAATCAAGGCCACCTTGCAGGTGGAGAAGCCAGATATCGAGGTGTTCCCCATCGCGGCGGCCACCGGCGAGGGTGTGCGCGAGTTGATGTTCGCTGCCTATCGCCACTTGCAGCAGGTGAAGCGCGAGATACCAAAGGTGGAGAGCGGGGCTGAAGGCGACGGTGAGGTCAAGCTGTTCCGCGCCGAGGACATCAACACCGAAGGCTTCAGCATCGAGCGCGAACGCAAGAACCTCTACCGCGTGCGCAGCGCCAAGATCGAGCGGCTAGTGGCGATGACCAACTTCACTCATCGTGACAACATCGAGCGGCTCAACAAGCGGTTGACTAAAGAGGGTCTCTACCGCGCCCTTGTCGAGGCTGGCATCAAGGAGGGCGACCAGGTGGCGATCGGCGACGCCACCCTCGGCTGGACCGCGCAGAACGAGATTGACTGGCGACCACCGACGGTGCAGCGCGGTCGCAAGAAACTGAACCCTACCCGCCGCAAGACCAAGAAGCAGCGCACCGCTGCCTAC
>QHBQ01000261.1 GCA_003243865.1 Candidatus Chloroheliales bacterium
GCCCAGGCAATCATAATTGACAGCACTGGGATGAGGTTAAGGTAGCTGGCGGCGTTCGTGGCGGGCAAGCGCGACATCACATACGTCCAGGCCACATAGCCAAGCGCCGCCGGGAAGATGCCCAGGTAAATGCCCGCCAGGGTCGCATCGAGCGGCGCAGCCTGCACCGCTTCAGGAAAGCCGGGTAGGAACACCAGCATAAACAGCGTGCCAGCCCAGAGGGTGTAGCAGGTGAACTGCAGCGCGCTGTAGCGTGTCAGGTACGGCTTCTGGTAGACAAAGTAGGCGCTGGCCGAAATCGCCGCCAGCAGCACCAGGAACACGGCGGGGTCTAGCTGCAGACCGCCGCCTTCGCCCAGCGCAATCAGTACGATACCCGCAAAGCTGACCGCCACTCCCACCCAGCCCAGGTGGCTGAGGCGCTCGCGCAGGAAGGCAACCGCCAGCAGCGCGGTGAAGACCGGTTCGGAGTTGATCAGCAGGCTGGCCGCCCCAGCGGTGACGTTAACCTCGCCATAATTCAGCGCGACATGGTAGACGGTGAAGCCGAGGAAGCCAGCAATGACAATGGCGGGAAGGTCGCGCTTGGCCGGCAGGCGCATCCGTGTTGCCAGCGCATAGCCCGCCAGCACTAGCGAGGCAACCAGGAAGCGAAGCAACGCCAGATGACCAGGCAAGTAACCCTGCAAGCCAGCGCGAATGCCCGCAAAGGCCGAAGACCAGAACGCCAGGGTAACGAGCAGAGCGAAGATGGTGCGGGCATCTATTCTGACTTTCACTCCCGGCAAATTTTGGCTCCTAGCAGCTAGTAATAAGCGTTGATGCAGAGCAAGATCCTTCACTCACCAAACCTCTCCCCGCTGGGGAGAGGCTTTTTATGGCTCAGAACGCCAGCAACTCCACTAGCTTGTCATGCACCTTGCGGGTAGTTGGCATCATCGCCTCGAACAGAATGTCGTTGCAGGGAACGGGAACATCTTCGGCAGTGACCCGCCAGACTGGAGCATCGAGGTAGCTGAACGCCTCACCCGCGATGACGGCGGCGAGTTCCGCACCGAAGCCGCAGGTGCGATTGTCCTCGTGGACGATCAGCGCCTTGCCGATACGCTGCACCGCCTCCAACACCGCTTCCTTGTCGTATGGCACGATGGTGCGCAGGTCGAGGATCTCCACCTCCTGCCCGCCCTCAGCCAGCAGTGCGGCGGCTTCGGCGGCGCGATGCACACCGTCGCCCCAGGTAACGACCAGGGCATCGTGACCTGCGCGGACGGTGGCCGCCTTGCCGAAGGGGAGCAGGTAATCGGTACCGGGGTAGGGGCGGCGGGCGGCGGCGTGTTCGTAGAGGTAGCGGTGTTCGAGGAACAGCACCGGGTCGTCACCGCGCAGCGCGGTGCGCAGCAAACCCACTGCGTCGGCGGCGTTGCTGGGGTAGGCGATCTGCCAGCCAGGGAGATGCGCAAACACCGCCTCACCGCAGACTGCGTGCCAGGGGTCGCCGCCCATCCGCTGGTAGCCCACCGGCATCCGCAGCACCAGTGGCGCGCTGAAGCGGCCATTGGTGCGCCAGCGCAAAGTACCCGCATCGGTGATTTGCTCGTGAGCGGGGTCAGCATACTTGCGGAACTGAATCTCCGGCACTGGCCGCAGCCCATTGACCGCCATGCCCACCGCGCGACCGACGATACCCTCCTCGCTCAGGCTGGTGTCGAAGACCCGCTCCTCACCGAAGCGGCTCTGCAAGCCGTCAGTGACCCGATGCACCCCGCCGCTCCTGCCCACATCCTCACCAAAGACCAGGATGGTCTTGTCCCGTTCCATCTCCTCGGCCAGGCAGGTGTTGATTGCCGCCTGCATCGTTACCCGCTGACCCTCACTGTTCGGCGCAGTCTGCTTAATCGCGGCGGGCGGGGCGAACAGGTGGCGGGTGGCGTCCTCCGGCCCAGGCTCACCACCCTGCTCCCAGGCGGCCTCGGCGGCGAACCGCGCCTGCTCGCGCATCGCCGCCTCGATGTCGCTGAGTTGCACGTCATTGACACCGTATTCGTCGCGCAGATAGCCAGCGAGTGCGGCCAGCGGGTCGCGGGCCATGTCTTGCTCAAGCTCCTGCTTACTCTTGTAGGGTTGGCTGTCCTGGAAGTTGTGGCCGGTCAGACGGGGAACGCGGACATGGATCAGCTGGGGACCGCCGTTGTCGCGGGCGGCGGCGAGCGAGTCGCGCAGCAGCGGGTAGAGCGCCTGCGGCTTCCAACCGTCCACAGTGGTCAGGCTCAGGCCGGTGAATGAGGCGAGATTGTCAATTACGGTGCGGCCCGAGGTCTGGTAGCGCAGCGGCACGGTCAGGGCGTAGGCGTTGTCCTCAATCATAATCACCATCGGGTAGTTGTGCGGGGTGATAATGTTAAGCGCAGCCCAGAAGCCGTTGGTTGCGGTCGAGCCGTCGCCACCGAGCGTCAGCGCGATCGCGCCGTCCCAGTCGCGCTGCTGCATCCGGCTGGTGCGGTAGGCGATGCTCTGCGCCCAACCAACTGCTGGGGTGTACTGCGCCCCCACATCGCCGCTGGCGGGCAGCACGGTCACGCCGCCGGGCTGCTTGTGGTTGAAGACCACGCCGATGTCCCGCCCCCCACTCACCCCGGCAGTCTTGTGCATCACGCTGGCAAAGCACTCGAACGGCGATAGGCCAATACCAAGCATGAACGGGCGGGAGCGGTAATAGACACCCGCGCCGTCGTGGGGATGATCGAGCAGGGCGGCGGCGATTAGTTGCGGCACTTCGTGGCCGCGGGCGGAGAACTGAAACTTCAGCCGCCCCTCGGCGGGGTTCTCGCGGCTCGGCTTATAGCCTTTGGTTAGCTCCAGCTCGTCCATCGCCCGCGAAACCCAGGCGCGTTCGTAGATGGAGAGCCACCAGCCCGCCTCCGGCGCATCGGGGGTGGTCGGGCGGGTAAGCGGCTGCCAATCCTGCTTGTAGTTGGGCATGGCACTCTCCCCAGATTAAAGATAAAAGATTAAAGATTATAGA
>QHBQ01000113.1 GCA_003243865.1 Candidatus Chloroheliales bacterium
TAAGGGCGGAGGCGGGCGAGGACGGCACCCCAGGTGTCGCTATTGGGCAGCACCGGTGACGCAAGGGCGGGCGGGGGGCTGAGTAGCTCGTGCATACTGGCCTGCTCGGCGTAGGCAGCGATACGGGCGGCCTGCTCCGCTTCGCGGCGGGCGGCGGACTGGAAGCCGTGCGGTGCCGCCCAGTCCTGCTCGATGGCCGAGCGTAGCCAGGCGGCAGGCTCCTTGACCTCGCCAGGGCGGGTGCGGCGCAGGTAGGCCAGCACCTCTAGCTGCTGGCCGATGCGCGTGGCCGGGTAGCTGGCGCACAGGCGCTTGGCAATGGCGGCGGTGACGCCTGCAGCGACCAGCTTGCCGACTAGCGGGTTCTCCTCCTCAACCGTAACTTGCTGCACAACAACAACACTCGGCTGGGCAGCGTGCGCGGCACGGGTGCGGCGGGTTGTTGTCTGGGTCTGGTGTTCTGGGTCTGGTGAGGCTGCGTCTTTTTTGCTCCGCAACCTTGCGGACTCTTGTTTCCGAGCGTTTGCGGATTCCAGAATCCGCGAATCTGCCGATTCTTGAATCCGTGTATTTGCGGAGTCTGGATTCCGCAAATCTGCGGAGTCAGGATGGGGCAAATCTGCGGATTCCAGCTCAGGTTTGGCCGACTTGAGGTTGAGGTGGGGACATTCATTCAGCGGCAGGATGTAATAGACGTTGGTCTGGTTCATCCCCCGTTGCTTCCAGGTGAGCAACCCGTAGCGGCGCAGTTCATCGAGGTCGCGCTTGAGGGTATCCACCGAGATGTCGAGGTCGGTAGCGAGGCGGGTCTGACCGGGGAAGCAGGAGCCATCCTGCCAGGCGTAATCAAGGAGCAGCGCATAGAGGGTCTTCGCGTTGCGGCTGAGGCCCACCGCACGCAGCACCGGGCGCGGCATCTGGGCGAAGCCGAGACGCAGGTTGGGGTCGAGTATCTCGATAACATCTTGCGCAGCGCTAACCGCGCGGCTACGACTGGTCACGGCCCGATGCTCCCCATCTTGGGTTGTCGTTCCCGGTTTGGCCTTGCCCCGACGTGGTGTATCTCATCCACTTCGGTAGCTCACGGCCAAACCATGAACCACACTCCCATCTTGCACCATTGCCCAGCCTATGCTATAATAGAGACAAGCATAGCCGACCACATAGTGCGTCGCTATTTCGAAGGTGTAGGGTCACAGAACGGCTTGCCAGGCAGGAAGTGGCCCTATACTTTTTATTGCCGCTGGCTCCCCAGGGAGCCAATTTTTCATGCTATTTGCGAGCGTTGCTCCCGCAATGCAACTAGATCGGCCTCCAACGCTGCCAGCAGCGCCTCACCATCGGCGCTGCCGCCATTTAGCAAGGCGGCGGTTTGCAGTACGTTTACTTCCACCCGCCATTCACGCCGATGAACGTGATTGATGCTGACATCAATGTTATTACCACCCTCCCGTGGCTGCTTATAGCGTCTGATTAGGGCCAACGCTTTGCGGGTGGTGTTTGGCTGGTTAGCGATCAGCTCTCTAACCGCCACCTCCTGCATGGCCGCTGGCAGCCTTACCAGCGCTCGGTTCACCGTATGATAAAATATGACGCGCGTCATATTCTCCTCCGCCTCGTTATCATCTGCGCCACTAGCCTCGGCGATTAGCTGCTTGGTCAGCGGCGTAAGGTCACGTACCACGCTGATGCGGTTGGAGACATACGACTGATCCTTGCCAATGCGGCGGGCGATCTCCTCCTGCGTCCACTTGTATTCCTCTTGCAGCAGCCGAAAAGTCTCACCCTCATCCATATCCGACAGGTTGACCCGCTGGATGTTCTCAATCAGGGCGTCCACCACCGAGGTGCTATCAAACTTATCAATAATCATCGCCGGGATGCGGGTCAGGCCCAGCCGTCGCGCCGCCTCCAGCCGCCGCTGCCCCGCGACCAACACATACTGGCCGCCACTATTGCCGCGCGCCACCAGAATTGGCTGCAAGATACCGCGTTCCCGGATCGAAGCGATCAGTTGCTGCAGGCCCACTTCATCAATCGAGCGGCGCGGCTGATGCGGGTTAGGGTCAATCGCGCTGGGCGAGATATAGCGCAAGGGGTGTTCAGTGCGGGCCGTCGAGTGCAGCAACTTGCTGAGGGTAGCAGGTTGCTCTTGCTGTTCACCATCGGGTGAAATCAGCGTCACATCGTCAAGCCGTGCCTCACCCTTGGGGCGGCGCCCGCGACGTGGCGGCGGCAGCGCGGGCGGGTCAATCGTCGGCAGCGGCATCTGGGTGGCCTTGGTGCGACTCATTTTGCCTACTCCCCTTCCTCTTCATCCTGTTCATTCATACGCTGTTCCTGTTGCCCGTTAAGGTCGGGTCGGGGCGGCAACGCCACTGTCGCCGCCTCGCGCACCAGTTCGGCATTGATGCTGCCAGCGCGGTGGGCGTAGCCGACCAGCAAGGCCTGATAGGCCACCGAGCAGATCGTGCGCGGGATGCCCTGAGACAGCCGATTCATCTCTACCACCCCATCGAGGGTGAAGAGCGGCTGCTTCTCCTTGCGCCCGGCCACGAACAGGCGATATTCCAGTAGCTCGGCCACGCTACGCGAGTCGAGCGGCACCAGGTTGTTCCAACTCATCACCCGGTTCTGCAAGTTGGGTTTGCTGATAACCCGCTTGGCAAGCTCATTCTGGCCGAACAGGATAATCTGCAACAGCTTTTCGTTCTTGCCCTCATAGTTGAGCAAGCGGCGCAGCAGCTCGAAGGTATGGCGGTTCATCGTCTGCGCCTCGTCAATCAGCAACACGATGGTGCGGCCATAATCCTGGGTCTCGCGGTAGACGAAATCCTGAAATGCCTGTCGCAGTGCGTCAATATGGCGATAGGTGTAAGGCTGATCGAACTCGCGCAGGATGGTCTTGAGGATTGCGCCCGGCGCGCCGCTGGGGTCGTAAATAACCGATACCCGATAATCGGCGAGTAGCTCGAAGCGGTAGTAGAGGACGCGGGCGAGGCTCGACTTGCCGATGCCGACCGGCCCCAGCACCACCCCGAAGCCAAGCCGGTCCTGGATTACCCGCAGGCAGCGATCAATCATCTGCTTGTGCTGATCGGACAGGTAGAAGAAGCGCGGGTCGGTGCCGGTGTGGAATGGCTGCTCGAACAGGCTATAAAAATTAAACATTTCGCTGTTATCGCCGAACTCGATGTCGCCATATTTGCTGATAGAAGTCATGTTCCCGTCCTTTGTGTGCTATAATCGCCGTAGCAAAACTGTTCTGCCTCTTACGTACCGCAAGTTGTCACTTTCGGGCAATCTTGACAGGTTGGTGTCGAACAATGCTATATTAGCAGAATTGGGGCGGCTTGTCAATAGGTTTATACACATTGTGTCAAAATAAGAGTCATTAGCCCACCACGAGGCAAGGCTTCATCTGCCAGACAGGGCAATTACCGGGTTTGCAGGAGCAGGGAGGTATCTATTGAGATGCAGGATGGGTGGGCAACAAAGAGGCCGATAAGCGGGAGGATAGTTTATCCAACGCAGGCAACATACCATAGCTTGGGAACATCAGGGTTGCACGGCAGGCGGCTGGCCTACTCCATATTTACTAGCCATGAACCCCAGCAGCCGGGTGGCGAAATGATCAACATCGAACTGCGCGGCGCGGGCGCGACATACCGCTGGGTCAAAGGCGGCGGGGTCGAAGTCACGCATTGCCGCAGCCAGCTCCGCTGCGGTCTGGCGGTAGAAGAAGCATCCAGTTTCGCCCGCTACCACCGTCTCCAACGCGCCGCCCTCAGCGTAGGCGACCACCGCCCGCCCGGCGGCCATCACCTCCACCGGCGTAATGCCAAAATCGTCCACGCCGGGGAAGACAAAGGCGGTGCAGCCTGCGATATAGCGCAACACCTCAGCGCGAGGCAGGCGGCCCAGCAGCTTCACCGTCGGCCCCGCCTCCCGTTCCAGCTTCGCCCGCTCCGGTCCAGTGCCAATCACCACCAGCGGCACCCCTAGCTGGTTGGCCGCCGCTACTGCCAGGTCAACCCGCTTGTAGGGCAGCAGTCGCGACAGGCAGAGGAAGTAGCCGCCCTCGGCCAGGGTTGGGGCCTTCTTCAGTTCGATACTTTCAAACTCTGCCAGTTTGATGGGGGGATTGATGACAATACTCTCGCGCTGGTAGAAGCGGCGGATGCGCTCGGCGGTGAGTTGCGAGTTGGCGATGAAGTAGTCAACCTCTTGCGCGGCGCGGTAGTCGAGGTCGCGCAGGCGATTGAGCAGCGGACGCAGCAGCCGCCGTTTCAGCCCGCCACCACCCTCGCGGCTGAGATATTCGTCCTGCATCCAGACGAAGCGGGTGGGGGTGTGGCAGTAGCAGAAGTGCATCGCTCGCCCCTTGCGCACCCACTTGGCGAACGAGCTCGCGCTGGAGAGGATGATGTCGAACCCGCTGAGGTCGAACTGGCGGAAGGCGAAGGGATAGAGCGGCAGATAGCCCTTCGCCACTGCCTTGCGCTTGGGCAGTCGCTGCATGAAGCTGGTACGCACCTCATGGTGACTGAACGCCTTGCTCATCACCTTTGGCTCGAACAGCGAAGTATAAAGCGGCGCGTCGGGAAACAGGGCCAGCAACTCCTCGACCACGTTCTCCGCCCCACCCTGCTCGTTCAGGTAATCGTGTACCAGGGCAATGCGGCAATGTTGAATGTTGAATGATGAATGTTGAATAGTGGAAATATCGGTCACTTGAATCCTCGTCCCTTTACTCATAACTTCGTTTGCATCAGCTCTTCATATATATGATAGCGTGCTGCCGCCACCTGCGGCCAGGTGAACTCGGCGCGAGCGCGAATCAGGGCGTGGCGGCTCAGGTCGGCGGCAAGGCTGGGCTGTTCGAGCAAGCGGCTGGCCGCTGCGGCCAGCGCCGCAACATCACCTTCGGGGAAGATCAGGCCGCTGTCGCTCACCACCTCGGGGATCGCGCCACTGTCGCTGCCCAGCACTGGCACGCCGCACAGGAACGCCTCGACAATGATGCGGCCAAACTGCTCCTTCCAGGAAGGCGTAGTGTGCGACGGCACCACTAGCACGTCCATTGCGTTCAAGTAGCGCGGCGCGTCCAGCCGATTGACTGCGCCAGTGAAGATCAGCCGCTCCGCCACCCCCAGTGTTCGCGCCTGCTGCTCAAGCGGCTCGCGCTCCCCGCCGCCGACGATCAGCAGCCGCACATCAGCGGGCAGCAACGGCAGCGCGGCCACCATGTCTTGCACCCCCTTCTCTGCACTCAACCTCCCCAGGTAGCCCAGCACCCGCTGCTGTGGCGCAATCGCCAACTCCGCGCGCAGCTCGTTCCTTGCTTCCGGCAGCGGCTTGAACACCGTATCGTCCGCCGCCAGCGGGATCAGCTTGAGCGGCTTGCGATAGCCCTTGCGCCGCAGCACTGCGCCCACTTCGCTGGCACAAACGTTCGCGTAATCGGCGGCGCGGAAGGCGGCCTGCTCGAACAGGTTGAAAGGGGGCGGGTAGCGCTTGTTGATGTTCTGTGCCGAGTAGAACATCAGCCTGGCGCGGGGGGCAAACAGGCGCCGCAATGGCAGCAACTGCCCCATTACCATGCTGAACGGCTCCTCGTAGAAGTCAATAATATCAGGGTGCACCTCATTCAGTGCCCGCGCCAGCCCGCGGCGGAAGAAGAACAGGTTGGGCTTGGGCTGGCCGAAGTAGCCCAGCTTGCCGATGCGGATGCGGTAGTGCGGGTCGGCAGTCTTCTCCTGGGCCACGTGGCGGCTCTCCTCGTCCCACCAGGGTGAGGTCAGCACCTCAAGCTGCACGTCAGGGTAAGCGCTCAACTCCTCCGCCAGGCGGTGGTTCGAGCGAGTGACCATGGCATGAGAGACGAGTAGCACGCGCATAGGGGGATTATACCGACAATCCTACGTTTGTGGCAAGCGCGGGGCTGGGTGTATAATGGCTGCACCCACGCAGTTGATGCCATTATGGATCGGCTGCCGGGTCAGGTGTGTCATTCAATGACATGACTGTATGTGTTACACATACACGTTGAACCATAGGTGAGGCATAATCTGCCTATCTGTACGTCTTATGCGTATGGATGTCCAAGCCTACCGTTAGACATGAGTCATCCCGAATTT
>QHBQ01000010.1 GCA_003243865.1 Candidatus Chloroheliales bacterium
GGCACGGCGGTGCTGCAGCTACAACGGGCGCTGATGCAGGCGGTCAGCAGCCTGAGCGCCAGTGTGCCGGGCGGGGCTGCTCCGCCTCAGGTGAAGATTACCCCCGACCTGCTCTACGGCAGTCTCAACCTGAAGCCGCTCGACTACTTCGCGCCGGTGCTGATCGGCTTCTTCGCCTTCTTCCTCGTCTTCGTCATTACCTGCGTCTCGTTCCTGCGTGAGCGTACCCAGGGAACGATGGAGCGGCTGTTCGCCTCCCCCATCACGCGCGGCGAGGTAGTGGTCGGCTACATGATGGGCTTCGGCCTGTTTGCCATGATCCAGGCGCTGATTATCGTGCTGTTCACTGCCTTCGTCTTGCAGGTAAATTATACTGGCAACCTGCTCTGGGTCTTCCTCGCCACCCTGATCCTGGCAATCGGCGCGGTCAACCTGGGCATCTTCCTATCCAGCTTTGCCCGCACCGAGTTGCAGGCGGTGCAGTTCATCCCCCTGGTGATCGCCCCCTCGTTCCTGCTCTCCGGGCTGCTCTTTCCGGTCAAGGATATGCCTGGCTGGTTGCAGGGCGTGTCGGCGGTGCTGCCGCTCACCTACGCCAACAATGCGCTGACCGACATCATGATTCGCGGCAAAGGGCTGGTCGAAGTGCTGCCAGAGTTCGGCGTGCTGCTGCTATTCGCCGCGCTGATGGTGGTGATCGCCTCGCTGACGCTGCGGCGGGAGGTGGCGTAATCTACAATCGGCAATCGCCAATCGCTCAATCCGCCAGTCGCTCGTCGCGCAGTTCGATAACCCGCCTCGCGTGCGCGCGATGTTGGGGTCGTGCTTCACCATCACGATGGTAATTCCTTGCTGCGGTGTAGTTCCTCGTGCTTGGCTGGTATGGGAGAAAAATTGCAGCAAATTCGTGCCGCAAACTGTTGACAACGGCATGAATCTGTGATATAATCACGACAACATAAGAGCTAAACAAAGAATACGCATAATTTGCCTCGGTGAATCTGGGATTAGAAGGGCGTAGTCTGTGAGAAAAGTCAAGTGTCCAAGCTCACTGTCCGCCGCGTATACCTGCTGATAATCTTCGCGCTGCTCTTGGGTTTGGGGCCGAACATCCAAACCCAGGCGCAGAACGCGCTGCTCACGCCAGCGGTTACTCCCACCGCTCCAGCAGGGTCGCCAACCCCTACTTCCACCGCCCCAGCAGGATCGCCAACCCCTACTTCTACCCCCGACCGAGGGGGTACCCTCACCCCTACCCCGCCGCCTAACACTACGCCGCTACCTACTCCGATACAAATAACTGTCACCCCCACGCCGGTGCGTCACCTGCCCGGCCTGGATCTCAAGGTGGATTTCCCCTCCCGCTTCATCAGCGTTGGTGACACCATCGCGCTCACCATTACGGTAAGGAACCAGGCTACTGACCCTGGCGAAAACCTGAATGTCACCCTGCCAGTGCCGCCTGGGGTGGTGGTTAATGGCGGGCAGCGGGCCGGGCGTGCAGTCGCCTTGCCCAGCACTACACCAGAGGCTAGCCCTACCACCAGCGCTACACCAGGAGCTAGCCCAACCGCCAGCCCCACGCCTCCCATTTCGCTCACCTGGAGCCTGAGTGAACTTCCCGCCGCCAGTTCCGCCAGCTTCACCGCCACTATGCGGCTGACCTCACTGCCCCAGGGTGGAGCACTGGTGTTCAGTCCCCAAGTAACTGCCGACGGCCTCGACCTGCCAATAAGCAAAACCATCGGCGTAGTGGTAGTGGATCACAGCGGCGGGCCAAACAGCGTACAGTACACCCCCGGCAGCCCGGTCACGCTGCACTCCAGCGATAACCAGGTGACGGTGGATTTCCCTGCTGGCGCCTACACCAGCCCGCTCACCCTGCAGCACTCCTTCGACCCACCTTCTGGCGCTAACCCGCCCCCTAACCCTGGCATTCACCGTAGCTTCGACACCTTCTACCTGACTGCCACTGATCAGCAGGGAAGAGTGGTTCATCAGTTTGCCCAACCACTTACCATTACGGTTGGCTACACCGCGGAGCAGCTTCGTGCCCTGAACATCGTCGAGGGTGATTTGCAACTCTCCTACTACGACGAGGTCAGCGGGCGCTGGCAGGCAGTACCCAGCACGGTAGATGTGTTGAATCACCAGGTTGCTGCTCAGGTGAATCACTTCACCGGCTTCCACCTCATCGATGGCTCCTCGCCTTCGACTGAATTCATCCCCAGCCTGCAGGGCTGGCAGGTGGATCTCTACAGCGGCGGCCTTAGCTACTCCTACCCCATCGCGGTGCCTGCCGGGCCGCACGGGCTGAAGCCGAGCCTAAACCTAAGCTACAACAGCACCTCTTCTGATGGCAAGGGCGGGCAGCATGACCCTTCGCAGGCCGATTGGGTGGGCAAGGACTGGAGCCTGGATAGCGGTTCAATTGCCCTCAACATGACCAATATGATGACTACCACCTCAGCTGGCAACTACACGCTGATCATGGAAGGGCAATCCTATGACCTGCTCCCCGAATGTCCAACCAGTGGTTATAGCTGTCAACCCGGCGACAACCCGCTTATCAACCCCACCGGCTGGCGCTGGTCTACCGCCAACGATGCCTTCCTCAAAATCCAGGTGGTAACTAATGGCCTGTCCGATTGCTCCAACAGCAATAGCGGACACGGCGGCTGTCTCGGTGGCGTGCAATATCCCCGCTACAAATGGCAGGTGTGGAGCAAGGGTGGCACACTGCACGAATTTGCCCAGGATATCTGGTGGGGCTGGTATGGTGACTGCCTGGGTCGCAACCATAGCTACATGGAGACCTACAAATGGCAGCTATCCAAAGTGGTAGATGTGTATGGCAACACCATCAACTACAACTACCAGCGCCCCGGTCGCTATCACAACGCCGTAGCTTACGGCCAATGCCCGCAGCTAAACGGCACGATTGATACCGAGTCGTGGCTGACTTCGATCACCTGGGGGGCGGGAACTTCCGCCCGCTATCAGGTGATCTTCAACACCAGCCAGCGCGGCGCTGATCGGGACTACGACAACACCTCCGAACTGCAGATCCTCGATGAGCCGCACCAGACCCAGCAGCTAGACAGCCTGGTGGTGAAGAGTAGTACTGATGGCAACACCTGGCAGCAGGTGAGTCAGTACAACCTCGCCTATGACTACAGCACCTGTGATGATCATTCCAGAAATAATGGTGATGGCACCTATAGCGCCGATGGCGGCCCCAAGCTGACCCTCACCGGCATCCGCCGTCTCGGCAACGGCGACACTGGCCTGGCTCTGCCCCGCACCGCCCTCAGCTATGGCCTCTGCACGAACAGAGGCAGCGGGTACTACCCCAATGGCGAGTGGAACCGGCTGAACCATGTGGATAACTCCCAGGGCGGTACTCTCGATGTTTACTATGACACCATCGGCGGGGTAATCAGCCCGCAGAGTACCACATTCGTCAACAATCGGCGGGTGAACCATAAGGTACTCAAGGATGGGATGAGCCACGATGGGCAGCCCGACAGCTACACCTTCAACTATAGCTACCAGCATCCCGCCTACAACTGGCTGGGCCGGCTGACCAACCAGCCTGCCGGTGAGGAGCCAAACTCTGCGTCGGTGTACTATGACACCTACGACCCCGGTATTATCGCCAGCGGGGTGGATACCTCAACGCTACTGGTTCACGCGGCGTTCAGCGAGTTCCGCGGCCACAGCGTGGTAACCGAGACCCAGCAGTGGAGCGGCAACTACACCGTTCACTACTTCTACCAGGGCGAGGCTCCCTGCTACATTACTACCGACCCCAACAATGCCTCATGTCCCTACGTGCCAAACCTGCGTGACCGCGACCCACTCAAGGGCAAGGAGTACAAGGCCGAGAGCTTCACCAGCGCGGGCGTGCGCCTGAGTGGGGTGCAACACAGCTTCCAGGTTTGCACCAACGACCTGGGCGAAGGCATCGGCGCGAAGGGCATCTGGCGCAGCTTCAACGCCGAAAACCAGACCATCGAGACCAGCTACGACAGCGCGGGGGCCAACCCCAGGAGCAAGACCACCAACTATAGTTACGATGTCACCAGCTGCCGCTACGACTGGCCGCCCAATCCCAACGGCCCCACTGTCTATGGCAACCTGACCCGCACCGAGGAGCGCGGCGCGGACAGCGCGCTCTTGCGCTACACCACCCCGTCCTACGCCACGCGCAACGACAGCAGCGCCTACATTGTAGACCGCAAGCAGTCAGAAGATATATTCGACGGCCAGGGGCGGCACCTCGGCCTTAGCTTCTACCTGTATGATGGCAACAACACCAACCTCGGCGCACTGGGAATCCAGGGCAGCCTGACCCGTGTGATGAAGTTCTACAACGTGCCGCTCCAGGGCGACCTCTCCTATGTACCGCTCTATAGCAGCGACACCACCTACACTTACGACCAGTACGGCAACCAGGCCAGCGTGACCACCTACACCGGCACCCCACCCAACGGCGGCGCGGGCAGCGCTGAATATGTTTATGGCTGTAATGGAATGTGCTGGATCCTGAGTAACCCAGGCAATGGCGGCACCATGCGGATTACCAGCACTTATTACGACCAGTATTTCCACGCTCTGCCGGTGCAGATTGACCATCCCTTGTCGCTCACCGAGTATGCCAGCTACGACTGGCGGATGGGCACGATTACCCAGGTGATTGACTATAACGGCAATGCCACCAATGCCAGCTATGACGAGCTAGGTAGGATGACCCAGCTGATCAAGCCCGGCGACAACACCAACTTCCCCACCGAAGCCTACTGGTACTACAACTACGGCGGAGGGCAGCCGTTCAAGTACAGCATGTGGAAGTATGAGAACGCCAGCCACAGCTATCGCCCCATCCAGCAGTTCTACGATGGCCTGGGGCGGCTGGTGCAGACCAAGAGCGAGAGCCAGGACCTGACCCAGAATATCGTGACCGACAAGGTTTACGACGGCTTGAGCCAGGTGGTGAAGGAGTCGCAGCCGCGCTACGTGAGCGAGGGGATGCCCTATTTCGGCTACTACACGGCGATTGCCGACGACAATACCGAGCGTTGGACGCGCACCCAGTACGATGCGCTGGGCCGCCCCATCACCGTCACCGCCCCCGACAACAGCGCGACCAGTATGAGCTACGGAAGCGGCAGCAATGGCCCGCTCACCACCATCGTTGATGCGGGCAATCACCAAAAGCAGATGGAGTACGATGTATTTGGCCGCCTTAGCGCGGTGCGCGAATACACCGGCACCGGCAGCTTCAATCTCTACGCCACCACCCTCTACACCTACAACCCACTCGACCTGCTTACCAATGTGCGCGACCAGCAGAATAACACCACCAGCATCAGCTACGATACGCTGGGGCGCAAGACGCAGATGACCGACCCCGATATGGGTACCTGGCAATATCAGTACGACGTGAACGGTAACCTTACCCAGCAGCTCGACGCCAAGAGCCAGACGATAACCTTCGGCTACGATGCGATCGACCGCCTCTTGCAGAAGAGCTATTCCACTGGCGATGCCACCGCCTACTATCGCTACGATGAGGCGGGCGTACCTAACGGCAAGGGGCAGCGCACCTCGATGAGCCGCGCCAGCGCCAACGCTGCCTGGCAGTACGACGCCCGCGGGCGCGCCAGCCAGGCCCTCTATCAGGTAATCAGCAATAGCCCGTACTATAGCTACCAATTTGCCTACGATAGCGCCGACCGGCTGACTACCCTCACCTACCCCACTGGCGAGGCGCTCACCTACGCCTACGATGCGGGCTGGCGGCAGACCAGCGTGTGCAGCAACCTGTACGGCTGCTATGCCACCGCAGCGGGCTACAGCGCGCTCAACCAGCCGGTAACCCAGACCCTGGGCAGCGGCGTAGTGGTGACCTACACCTACCAAAGCCCCATGTCCCGCCTGGGCCGCTTGCAGGTGACAGCGGGAACCAACAGCCTGTTCGACCGCAGCTATGGCTATGACAACGTGGGCAACGTGCAGACCATCATCAACAACCTGAACGCCGAGCAGCAAACCTACGGCTACGACCCGCTCGACCGCCTGACCAACTGGGACACCTCGACCAGCGTGCATGAACAATATGTCTACGACGCCATCGGCAACTTGACAAGCAAGGCAGGCACCGCTTATATTTACGGTGCGACCAACAACGGCCCACACCAGGCCAGGACGGTGGGTGGGCAAACCTACAGCTACGACAACAATGGCAACCTGCAGAGCGGCGGCGGGCGCAACTACGTGTGGAATGCGGAGAACCAGCCCAGCAGCATCAGCTACAACGTGGGGGCGAACACCGATAGTTACAGCTATGATGCCGATGGCGAACGGGTGAGCCGCAGCGTTGGGGTGGGGGCGGGGCAGACCACCACCTACTATATCGGCGGCTTGTACGAGTTCGACAGCGTGGGCAACACCCGCTTGCTGTACCAGTTCGGCGGGCAAACGGTAGCCCAACGTACCATCAAGCCGAGCGGAGCTAACAACCTCTACTACCTGCATGGCGACCACCTCGGCTCAGTCAGCCTGATGACAGGGGCGACTGGCAACCTCATCAGCAGCCAGGAGTTCAAGCCCTGGGGCGAGGTGCGCAGCGGCGGCGTGAGCCTGACCACGCTCAACTACACCGGCCAGCGCAAAGACGATACCGGGCTACTCTATTATCATGCCAGGTATTATGACCCGGTGCTGGCAAGGTTTATTTCAGGGGACGCTATAGTTCCTGATGGGACAGCTGTGATAGTGACAGACTACCACGAGCCGGGTTTGCTAACAAAGCTGAATAGAAAGAATCAGACGCTGCAAAGTTATGGCTTCCCCTTCCAATCGGATAAGTCCGGGGACTCTTCAGGACCAACTCACCCACAGAACCTCAATCGTTATAGCTATGTGGCAGACAATCCACTGATGAATAGCGACCCTACAGGTCATTCCCAAGACAAAGGTGGCAGGGTATACAATCGTAGCCATAGAAAGATTTTGGTGTATGGCAGCATTCCTTGGGAGAAGTTTCAAGAGATGCATAATCATGACGGTTCATGCACATCCATGTCCGACTGTCTTGCGCTGTACACAGCTGAAGCACAGAAATATGGATGGCATCTACATGATGGAACCTCCGATGGCAACAATGGGCAGATATACGTACAGGGTTGGTTCGAGCTTGACCCTGGAAAGGGCTCATATGAGGATTTGGGGATGGTAGATGCCGACATAGTTATGGCGTATGATGGCGATAAGCTTGCACACTGCACTGCTGGTTACTGGAGCGGATGCGGGGGTGGAATGGCAGCTTACTCTAACAAAGAAGCAGAGTTCAAGATCTCCAATGTCGATACTGCTACTATCACGGACGGAACAACTGGTAATTATGCAGTAATAACAACTGAAACGGCAGGCCTGTTCGGGGGGCGAGATCCTTGGTATCTAAATATGGTTGGGGGAATGGCACCAAGAGGTTGGAAGAAATGTGATCCTAACCAGTCCTGTCTAAAGGATCCATACTACGACAACCTCAAAGGCCCTTCTGCACCAGACATGATCCATTAACAACGTATTTATGTTCACTATTGTCCATCAAATATGGCAGATTTGCTAGTGGAAATTAGGCACAGGCTGATAGGCTGCGTATGAAAGGCTGATTTCTATGCTAAGAAAGGTAGTCGCTACAGGCTTGGCAGCTATACTAATCATCTCGCTCTGCGCTGCCTGTGACCTGCGCTCAGGAGCAAGCCAAACAGCCGGGACCCGTCTCCTAACTCAAACTCCGTGTGACAAGTGGCAAGCCATAGATATATCAAATGGAGGAGGAGAAACTGGGGTTCTTACCTCATTGGCATTCGTACAAAGCTCGGATATATGGGTATCGGGTAGCCTATCCACCACTGACCGTAAGCAGGCTGTATTCCACCATTGGAATGGAACAGCTTGGCAGGTTGTGTCTAGTCCTAACGGTGACGGATATACCAACATTAGTGCTATGTCTGCTGTTAATCATGATGATGTATGGGCCGTTGGCACTGTTGATCAAGGCCTGAGCGCTCAAACATTCATCGTACACTGGGATGGAAGAAGTTGGCATCAAGTACCAAGCCCTAATCCTGGCACAACAGAAAGTCGCCTTAGCAGTGTTACAATGAATGCTTCTAATGATGGATGGGCAGTAGGGTACTACAAAGAGGGGGGGGAGCAATACAAACCCCTGATCATACATTGGAACGGTAGGAGTTGGAGCCAGGTACCCGCTCCTCAGATAGCTAGCAGCAAGGCGTTGCTTCTAGGTGTCACCTCGCTTGCCTCCAACAACGCATGGGCAGTGGGAAAATACGAAGGCGACGGCGATCTCTATATAGACAACCCTTTGTTGCTGCACTGGAACGGTCAAGCTTGGCAGCGTGTTTCCATAACCAATGCAGTCAAGGGCGTTGCTCTCTACGCAATTACATCTGCATCTTCTACCGATCTGTGGGCGGTAGGTGAATACTATAGCAACCCGCCACTAGGCGCAATAATGCATTGGGATGGCAAGAGTTGGAACACCATATATGGGACTAGTGCAGCAGATGGAGGACTGTATGGTGTGACTGCTATATCCAAGAGCAATGTATGGACAGTAGGGTATCGCCGAGAAGGATCAGATCAAAAACCAACGGTTAGGCATTGGAATGGCAGTAGCTGGTCTGATGTATCAAGTCCTACCCCGCTGGCAGAAAACGGCTTTAACGGGGTAGTCAAAGACTCTGATGGTGGAGTATGGGCGGTAGGTCAAAGTTTTAAGAGCATAGATGATCCTGAATATGGATTGATCGCCCACTTCACCGGAACACCCTGCCATACGCCAACCAGCACGCCTGTCAGCGCACCTTAACAACCTACCAGTCCGGTAGGCATCGCCAACGCTGCCTGGCAATACGACGCCCGCGGGCGCACCAGCCAGGCCCTCTATCAGGTAATCAGCGGTGGTTTGTACTATAGCTACCAATATGCCTACGACAGCGCCGACCGGCTGACTACCCTCACCTACCCCAGCGGCGAGGCGCTCAGCTACGCCTACGATGCCGCCTGGCGGCAAACTAGTGTGTGCAGCAACCTCTATGATTGCTACGCCACCTCCGCCAGCTACACCGCGCTCAACCAACCCAGCAGCATCACTCTCGGCAGCAGCGCGCAGCAGAGCTACGGCTACCAAAGCCCGATGGCCCGCCTGGGCCGCTTGCAGGTGACAGCGGGGGGTAACAGCCTGTTCGACCGCAGCTATGGCTATGACAACGTCGGCAACGTGCAGACTATCATCAACAACCTGAACGCCGAGCAGCAAACCTACGGCTACGACCCGCTCGACCGCCTGACCAACTGGGACACCTCGACCAGCGTGCATGAGCAATACGTCTACGACGCCATCGGCAACTTGACAAGCAAGGCGGGCACCGCTTATATTTACGGTGCCACCAACAACGGCCCGCACCAGGCCAAGACGGTAGGCGGCCAAACCTACAGCTACGACAACAACGGCAACCTGCAAAGTGGCAGCGGGCGCAACTACACCTGGAACGCTGAGAACCAGCCCAGCATCATCAGCTACAACGTGGGGACGAACAACGAGAGCTACACCTACGATGCCGATGGCGAACGGGTAAGCCGCAGCGCGGGGGGTGGACTGGCACAGACCATCACCTACTACATCGGCGGCCTGTACGAGTTCGACAATGCAGGCAACACCCGCTTGCTATACCACTTCGGCGGTCAGGTGGTGGCGGAGCGGGTCTCGGGCAACGCTACTGGGGGTCAGCTATACTACCTGCATGGCGACCACCTCGGCTCGGTCAGCCTGATGACTGGCGCGACCGGCAACCTCATCAGCAGCCAGGAGTTCAAGCCCTGGGGGGAGGTGCGCTCTGGCGGCGTGGGCCAGACCACGCTCAACTACACCGGCCAGCGCAAGGATGATACCGGGCTGCTGTATTACCATGCCAGGTATTATGACCCGGTGCTGGCGCGGTTTATCTCACCGGATGTTGTCGTTCCCAATGGGACAACCGTCTTGATTGTGGACTACCATGAGCCGGGGCTTACTAGAAACCTCAATGGTCGGAATCAGGCAATGCAAAGCTATGGCTTTCCCTTCCAGTCAGATAAATCAGGTGACCCATCGGGGCCGTTGAACTCGCAGAATTTTGACCGCTACAGCTATGTGTCAGACAATCCCCTCGTGCATACAGACCCAACTGGTCATACTCAGCTTCACGGCGGCAGAGTTATCAATCATAGTCATCGTCGCGTCTGGATATATGGTAGCATACCATTTGCTGAATTTCAGAAGAGGCATGCCTACGATTGCATCTCCATTAGCTACTGTGCAGCAATCTATGACAGCCCTGATGCACAAAAAGGCATATGGACTCTGCATGAAGGGTCTGACGAGGGCCAGCCCGGTCAATACTTCGTTCAAGGTTGGTTCCCGCTCGACCCTACTCAAGACTCATTGACCGATCTCGGTATGATTGATGCTGATATGATTATGGCCGATGATGGAGACCGCCTTGCTGACTGCACAGGCCAATGTTTCGGTGACGAATATGCTTATACTAACAAGCAAGCCGACTTCAAGCTTAGGAACTGGGAAACTGCGGTGATAACAGATGGACCTGGCACAATAGATGGGCATCCCTATGCAGCAATGGATGTACAGTGGACGCCAAACGACAACCGAGAGCCCGAGAGTACGTTTGGGAATGCGGTGTTTTCCCCGCGCGGTTGGTATCAATGTGATCCTAACTCCTCATGCTGGAAGCAGCCTTATGGCCTTGATAACGGTATGGAGAGCCTACCTTCTAGAGATCCATACAAACTACCATACAATCCGTAGTGCGACTGAGGGGAGGGAACCGACCAACTCTATCTCTCCTTCTCGGAGATGCTATAATTATGTTAATGCAGCGACCAACAGTTAAATAGTAAGGGGTGTATCAATCTAATGACCGAGTCGAAGCTGAAACAAAGAAATGATTCCACAACGCATACGTACCTGCAAGAAGGGGGTGCGAGTGTTCCAATTGCCGACTACATAGGGCCGCTACTAAATAGCACTTCATCAGAGTCAGAGAAGCCAGTGCAGCCGCTTGAGCGTACAGCTTATGTACCAAAGCGTTGGAGGAGTATATTGATGCCTCTATACGCAATAATGAGTCTAATACCAGGTCCACTTTTTATATGCTGCCTAATCTTTAATTTCTCTATTCCTTTCTCTTGCCTCATGTTTTTCCTTCTAATTCTTGCTTTTATCATCAATATTATAGCTCTTAGATATTATCGCCGAACTGCTTATAGCAAAATATTCCTCTCCATCAGCATCGTCGGACTTACACTTAACATCGCATCTATAGCTTTTCTACTATGGGAAATGAACATCTCGTTGAATGCATGCGGTGAGCATGGTTGCTAACCTTCTAAGCCATGAACCAAATATAACCTGGGCCATCTGAAAGGCGGTGCAGACAATGCCGCAATTCAGTAACTACACGGCTGCTACCTACGACAGCGCCGACCGACTGACCACCATCACCTACCCCACGGGAGAGGCGCTCACCTACGCCTACGATGCGGGCTGGCGGCAAACCAGCGTGTGCAGCAACCTGTATGCCTGCTACGCCACCGCCGCCAGCTACACCGCGCTCGACCAGCCCAGCAGCATTACCCTCGGCAGCGGCGTGCAGCAGAGCTACACCTACCAAAGCCCGATGGCCCGCCTGGGCCGCTTGCAGGTCACATCCGCAGGCAACAGCCTGTTCGACCGCAGCTATGGCTATGACAACGTGGGCAACGTGCAGACCATCGTCAACAACCTCAACGCCGAGCAGCAAACCTATGGCTACGATCCGCTCGACCGCCTCACCAACTGGGACATCGGGAACAGCGTGCATGAGCAATATGTCTATGACACCATCGGCAACTTGACAAGCAAGGCGGGGGTGGCTTATATTTACGGTGCAACCAACAACGGCCCGCACCAGGCCAAGACCGTGGGCGGACAAACCTACAGCTACGACAACAACGGCAACCTGACCAGCGGCGGCGGACGCAACTACACCTGGAATGCGGAGAACCAGCCGAGCAGCATCAGCTACAACGCGGGGTCGAACAACGAGAGCTACGTCTACGATGCCGATGGCGAACGGGTGAGCAACAGCGTGGGGGTGGGGCTGGGGCAGACCACCACCTACTATATCGGCGGCCTGTACGAGTTCGACAGCGTAGGCAACACCCGCTTGCTGTACCAGTTCGGTGGGCAGACGGTGGCGCAGCGTACCATCAAGCCTAGCGGGGCTAACAACCTCTACTACTTGCATGGCGACCAACTCGGCAGCGTTAGCCTGATGACTGGCGCGACCGGCAACGTCATCAGTAGCCAGGAGTTCAAGCCCTGGGGCGAGGTGCGCTCTGGCGGCGTGAGCCAAACCACGCTCAACTACACCGGCCAGCGCAAGGATGATACCGGGCTGCTGTATTACCATGCCAGGTATTATGACCCGGTGCTGGCAAGGTTTGTTTCGGGTGATAGCATTATGCCAAAACTAAAAAATCCGCAGAACCTTAATCGCTATAGCTATGTTGATAATGCACCCCTCAATCACACCGACCCCACTGGCCATTGTCGTACCTATGACGGGGATAGTCGCCCTAATGGTGACCCGGAGTGTGAGTTCACCTCTCAGGGAGTAGACTACGCTACGTCCGATGAGATGAAAGCGAGAGACACTCTTACGGACGATGATCTGAGAGGGGCATATGATGATGCTCATCTCATCGCTAACCTGGACAGCAATCTCAAACTTGCTGTAGACAAGGACGGAAAATACCCTGCCAGATTTGTGAAGGTAGATAAGGCGCTGACTGAAATGGAAAATCGGTTGCTCTACCTTCTAGGCTCTGGAGCTGGGGGCAGCAAGGTCAACGAGACGATAAAACAGTTGGAGCATGATCTAGGCTACGCTGCTTATGTTCTTGCTTATAGTGGGCAGGTGCCAAAAACCGAAGAAGCTATATTTAAGGCTTACAATGACCTCGTCGTACCCGCGTTGCAGCTTCCTGGATCAGTCGGGGGAATCGAGGGGGGTTGGACGAAAGACGGGGGTTACAATCCCAACAGCCGTCTCCTCAGAAGCTTGCACCTTCATCTAGAATCCGATTGGCTCTCGAAAATAATGACAGCATTGCAGCAAGGCTGGACTCGCACTCTAAATGGTAAGCGCGATTGCGATGTCATGAGCGCATGCCGTTTACTGTAAGGCGAGGTAAGCTATAGAGCCTAGTGATTAGGTAAGAGGGAGGTGGATTATGCGAGTGAATTCTTGTGGCCAATTGAGCTTGCTGGTTGTACTGCTCATCGCGGTGGCTACGGCTGGTATGCTGGCCGGGTGCAATCAAGCTGCTGGCCTCACCCTTGCGCACGATGCAACAGGGGAGGCGGTTAGCTATACCTCAAACTATATTAATAAAGATGGGCATCTAGTCGAGGCTGATTTTGCAGTTAGCGCGGTGGATGCCCAAGGTGACAGCAAGGCAATTGTCACGCTCAAACAGCATAATCCCAGCAATATAGCGCCGACGATCAGCTTCCACATATTTGGTTATGGCCGGGGAAAGCTTGCTCGCTTCATCCCCGCCGCACCAGAAACCGGACCGCGCCAAGGACTCCCGTTGGGCAGTCCTAGCCAAATTCAGGTTGTTGACCTGAATACAGGTGAGGTTAGCTTGTACCAAGCTCCGCCTGAAATTGATACTGGTATGTACTATGAGCTTAGTCTGATGCCTTTCTCGCCTGATGGCACCAAGCTGATCGTCCCCGATGAGAATAATGGTAGGTACTACGTGCTGAACTTGGATACGGGACAGAGTACCTTGATCCCTAACCTTAAGGGCTTTGATATATATGATATAATTGGCTGGTCTGCGGCTGATGGTCTAATCTATGCTCACACCTTGGGGCTAGCGATCGGAAAGCAGCCAGTGGAGCGATTTAGCCTACAAGGGCAGGTTGAGGAGCTTAGTTTGCCAGGCAGCGACAGCAATAATATCTACAACGGAACCCTCTCTCCGGATGGCAAGGAGCTTTACTACGAAACCATCACTTCAACTCAGCCGCCACCAACGGCACAAACTAAATACTCCCGCGTTATGATGAATGTGATTAAACGCTACGATATTGCCACTGGCAGCAGCACGGTAGTCGCTCGCGCGACGGCTGGCAATTACTTCGGCGTCAAGGCTGGCAGCTTTGCGCTCTCCTCAGATGGTCGCGAGCTTGCCTATATTGAATCCAAACCTACTACTGCTGGCAGTTCCCAAAAGGGGGATAATACCATCTGGCGCATAGACTTGACCAGTAACAGCCAACCAGCCAAAGTTATTGGCGGTCTGAACAGTCTTTTTCGCCTGCTCTGGTGCGGTAATAACCTTTACTATTACTATTATGATAGTCTTTTCTACGACCCTAGCGAAAATGGCGGCCATAACTGGTATGGCCTACCTGCTACTGGTGGCAAACCCATGAATCTGGAGGGTGAAATTCTGGGCTGCACACCGTAAGAAGCCCCTCTGGTATCACCCGGCGAATTTTGCCAAATCCCGTCCCCCAATTATTATCGTGTTAGAAATCCCATGTCAGACGATCACGCAGCGCACGGTGAACGGCAAGAGCGCCCTCTACTACCTGCACGGCGACCAACTCGGCAGCGTTAGCCTGATGACTGGCGCGACCGGCAACCTCCTCAGCAGCCAGGAGTACAAGCCCTGGGGCGAGGTGCGCTCTGGCGGCGTGAGCCAGACCACGCTCAACTACACCGGCCAGCGCAAGGATGATACCGGGCTGCTGTATTATAATTCAAGGTTCTATGATCCAGTGCTGGCCCGGTTTACATCATCGGATGTCCTTGTTCCCAACGGGGCAGCCGTCTTGATTGTGGACTACCATGAGCCAGGCTCAGTGGGTCAGATAAACAGCAGCAACCAAACACTGCAAAGCAATGGTTTCCCCTTCCAGTCGGGTAAATCTGGTGGTTCATCAGGACCATCAGCCCCACAGAGCCTCAACCGCTACAGTTATGTGTCGAACGAACCGCTCAAGAACATCGACCCAACGGGACATTCTCAAGATATGGGGGGAAGAGTTTATAATCACAGCAAGCATCGTAGTGTTTGGGTATATGGTAGCATCCCCTTCGAAGAGTTCCAAAAGAAGCACGCCGATAACTGCTTCACTATCGATAACTGCCCTGCCCTACACACTCTTGAGGCGCAGATTGGAGGCTGGATGATCCACGACGGCACAGCAGAGGGAAACACAGGGCAGTTTTACGTAATGGGCTGGTTTATACTCAACCCAGGGGAGGACTCTTTTAGCAAATGGGGGATGGTTGATGCAGATCTAATAATGGCTGCACCGCTTGATAGCCTTGCATACTGCAATGACGATGGGGGTTATGGCTGTGACGGCACTGAACCTAGGTTCGGCTTTAACGTGGCTGAGTTCAAGATTGCAAATGGGGATGATGCAACCATAACGGACTCACGCTTCGGCGATTGGGGAGAGATACACATTACAAGTGCTGGTCTACTTGGCGGACGAGACCCTTGGTACGCTGGCCTGGTTCAGCCTCTTTCACCTAGAGGTTGGAGGGCGTGTCCCGCCACCGGATGGTGGGCGGGTTGCCGTCTTGACCCATATTACTACGACGAGGTGGCACATGGACAGAAGAAATTATTTGCATACTATAGTAGTGATGCGAGTGAGGCGGATGGGATATCATCGGCATGAACGCACCATGTGCGAAACAGCTAAAAAGATAGCTCAACTAGTATAAGAGCGAGGCTGGAACTGGAGTGAGCAAATCAATGTCACTAAGCTCGAAAAGAAAAACAAGGATCTTCCTTTCAGGAAGACTCGTGATGTATTCTATGCTATCTCTGTTGATAGCATCTATGGCCTTTACTTGGTGGTGGCTAACACCGCGCGAAATCACTCAGGCTTCTACAATCAGCTATCCTTTGTGCGGCACTTGGCACTCTATTATAACAGCAGAAGGGGGCGGCGCTGGTAGTGGTTTGCATTCCATAGCAGTGATCTCTCCAACTGATGTTTGGGCAGTAGGAAGTAAATCTACTCTGCTTGGACCCCTTATTCTCTCTAATCAAGAAGAACCTCTGTTTCTACATTGGGACGGGAAAGTTTGGCAGCCAAATAATAATATCATTTTGGATGCTAAAAAAGATATTCAACTCAATTCCTTGGCAGGTAGCTCCTCCGATAACGTTTGGGCTGTTGGCAGTTACAGCAGTGGAGCTATGGAGCAGGCAATCCTGATTCATTGGGATGGAACAAATTGGTCAGAAGTCTCGTCCCCAAATGTCGGATCGTACAGCAGCGGACTTAATAGCATTACTATGGTTTCTTCAAACGACGCATGGGCAGTAGGGTATTATAGAGACAGCAGCCTTAATTACCATCCGCTAACACTTCACTGGAATGGGCATGATTGGGCTGTAATTCCAGCTGTTACGCCCGTTAATAAAGAGGCTCTCCTTCATGGAGTAGCGGCAATGACACGAGATGAAGTTTGGGCAGTAGGCTCCACCTCCGACAGTAGCGGTCAAACTGCTCCTTTGGTATTGCACTGGATTGGGAATGAATGGAAAGTGATGAAGCTACCTAGCGATATCGTAGGCGTTTCACTCAATGCAGTAACTGTTTTGTCTCCTACGAACGTTTGGGCGGTGGGCTCGGGGCTGCCAGCATATAATAAAATGGCAGCCGTGAACACTACTGGTGTGATTCTACACTGGAATGGCGCGGGTTGGGAGGTTGTAGCTAAGAGCGTGTTTAGAAATTG
>QHBQ01000083.1 GCA_003243865.1 Candidatus Chloroheliales bacterium
GTGGCGGGCCGCTTCCTGCAAACGGTCAAGAAGTGGCTGGAAGGCTACGGCAGCGCGGGCAACAGCCTCTACTAAGCCTAAAGGTTAAAGATTAAAGATTAAAGATGAGGGCGCACCATTGCAGTGCGCCCTTAAGCCTTCCATCTTTTATCTTCTACATACCCAATACCTGCCGGTAGGCGGCTACAGTGGCCCGCGCAGTCTGCTCCCAGGTGAAGCGGGCGGCTTGCGGTGGGCCTTTAGCGCGCAGTTCGGCCTGCTTTGCCTCATCGTTCAGCACGGCAAGCATCGCGGCGCTGAGATTAGCAGGGTCGCGCGCGTCCACCAGGATGCCTGCGTCACCAACCACCTCCGGCAGGCTGGAGGCGTTGGAGCAGACCAGGGGAGCGCCGCACGCCAGCGCCTCCAAAGGGTCGAGGCCGAAGCCCTCATAGAGCGACAGGAAGACGAACAGCCCGGCCGCTGCGTACAGCGCGGCCTTGTCCGCGTCACTGACCTGCCCCAGCCAGCGCACATTGTCGCCCAGCCCCAGCCGTTGAGCCTCAGCGCCCACATCAGGGAAAAGTGCGGGATTGCTCAATCTAGCCTTCTCGTCGGGCGGCTTACCCGCAATCGCCAGCGGGCGGGGCGACTGCATCTGGGGCAGGGCGGCGGCATAGGCGCGCAGCAAGCCGATGACGTTCTTGCGCCGGTCAAAGCCACCGATGTAGAAGATATATCCTTCCGGCAGCCCAAAGCGCGCCCGTGTTGCTGCTTGCTGTTCGGCAGAAGCAGGCCGATATTGCGCTCCTACTCCCAGGTATGTTACCTTCACCCGCTGCTCCGGCACGCGCAGCAGCTCGATTATGTCGCGTTTGGAGCATTGCGAGTCGGTGAGCAGCAGCCGCGCCCGCCGTGCTGCTGCTGTCGCCAGTCGCAGATAGAGGCGAAAGAGACGTGAGCCGCGATACTCAGGCAGCCGTAGCGGGATGAGGTCGTGGACTGTGACTACCAGCGGGCAAGGCTTGAGCAGCGGCGCGGCCATATAGGGCGAATGTAGCAGGTCTATACTCAACATTCGCGCTGCCGCGCCGAGTTCCATCTGCTCCCACCACAACTCGCGCAGGTTATCACCGATCGCCCAGCGACGTTGCGCCTGGTAGTGCGCCCCCAGCGCCGCATCGGCGTCGTTCGCTACTCTTTGCTCCGGCGGGTGCAGCATCGTTGCCCGCAGTTCGTCACCCACCAGCCTGGCCTCGTGCAGCGCCCGCCACAACTCGCGGGTATACTGCCCGCTGCCGGTAAACGGTTTGTCCCAGAAGAACCCGTTGATGCCAATCCGCTTCAGCAAATCACGCTCCGCTAATTCGATATTTATCATTGCTGGTGCGGCATGATGATAGCACAGCGGTGGATATTTGACAAAGCCAGCAGCGGTCATTATAATTCAGGCTAAGGGTTGGCAACAACGGCCCGCACCGGGCATGAGATGATAGCACAAGATAAAAACCGGATATTAACCAACAACTCAGCATCATAATCAGGAGGATAAACAAGACAATGGCAAAGCCAGTAGAACTGACCGATAACAATTTTCGCAGCGAAGTGACCGGCACCAATCAGCCGGTGCTGGTGGACTTCTGGGCCACCTGGTGCGGTCCCTGCCGCGCCGTCGCTCCGGTGGTCGAGCAAATCGCTACCGATCTTGATGGCAAGGCCAAGATTGCCAAGCTCGATGTGGATGCCAATCCCATCGCTGCGAGTATGTTCGGTGTACGCAGCATCCCGACGCTGATCGTGTTCAAGGATGGCCGCGAGGTGGAGCGCGTGGTTGGCGCAGTACCTAACCTGAAGGCCACTTTGCAGAGCAAGATCGAAAAGCACATGGCCTGAGCAGATTTAAGATTGTAGATTGTAGATTGCAGATTGTCAGTGGCGGCTCGGCCACCGATCTGCAATCTGCAATTTGTGTTTACGCCCATATTGTGAAAGTGGGTAGGCGCAACGCGCACAGCAACAACCCCCAGCGGGGGTTGTTGGAATCTTGACTAACCACATTTCATCTGCTAGAACATAGATAAAGCAGTAGCGATGGTGAGGTGATGCACTCCCCCACCCAGCCTCCCCCTTTGGGGAGGGGTAACCTACTTTATCGGTACTCTAGGCCATGCTCAAGGTTGGTACGAACGAGGTGGCCTGCTCCTCTTGTTGCTCCATAATCTCGTGCAGGCTGTGCAGGGCGCGATACTGCAAGGCCCGAATCGCACCTTCCTTCTTGTTCATCATCGCGGCGATCTCGGTGTTGTCGTAGCCCTCGATGAACTTGAAGTGGATGACCTGGCGCTGCTCTCCGGTTAGCTGGCTGATTGCCTGGCGTAGCTCCTGCGCCTTCAGGCTGTTCAGTAGCGCCGCTTCGGGATCAATCGGCTCTTCGCGGGTGATAAGCGTATCATCAAGTGGTAGGCTCTCGCGATGGGTGCGGTAGTGGTCAACCACCAGGTTGTGCGCCAGACGGTATAGCCACGAGGAGAGTGGATAGCCGGTCCATACATAGCGCTCGATTGCCTCCCACGCCTTGAGGAACACCTGCCCACATAGGTCTTCGGCCTCGGATGCATCGCCCACCTTGTAGTAAATGTAGCGGTATATCTTCTCAACGTAGTTGCTATAGAGTTCGGCGAACGCCGCTTCGTCGCGCTTCGTCGCTCGCTGCACCAGTTCCGCCTCATTGGACATCAGGGCCATTGCTTATGCCTCCTTGAACTTCCATCGGATAACAACTCTATTGATGCTACAGTGGCTGCCACCAGGTAAAGTATAAAGCAACATTTGTGCCACATCTGCCGCGATTTTCGTTATCAGCCCCGCTTATGCTATAATTACAACGCAAACTAGCGCCTAAAGTTAGCTTACGACTAGAAGGAGCAGAATTGGCAATTAAATATACCATGACCCCGGTACACGGCAGCATCAGCTATCTGCCCGGCCCTCAGAATATCGGCGTCATTGTCGGCGCGAACGACAGCGATTGCGCGATAGTGGACAGTGGTCTGACCAAAGAGAACGGCAAGGCCATCCTGAAGGCCCTATGGGAAGTGGGCCTGCGGGTAGTTGCTATCCTCAACACCCACTCGCACGCCGACCACTTTGGCGGCAACGCTTACATTGCAGCCTCTTCTAATGGCGGCGCGGTGCGCGTCTATGCCCCACCGGTCGAAGAAGCGTTCATGCGTTACCCGCTGCTGGAGCCGACTGGCCTGTTCGCTGGAGCCGCGCCGATCAAGCCGCTCTACTCGCACTTCCTTTACGCCCCACCCTCGCCAATTGACGTGGTGCTGTCGCCCGGCCCGCTCCACTTGCCCGAACTGGGCCTCAGCATCGAAGTGGTAGACCTGAAGGGTCACGCCGCCGGACAGATGGGCTACCTTGCCGCCGATGTGTTGTTCGTCGGCGACCTGCTGCTCCCCGCTGAGGTAATTGACAAGTACAAGGTGCTGTACTGCGCGGGCGTGAGCGAACATCTCGCCTCGCTCGACCGCGCCCTGACCTACGCCGACCGCGTTGCTGCTGTTGTCCCCGGCCACTCGCCCGCACTAACTCCAGCTGAGTTCAGCAAGCTGGTAGCTATTAACCGCGCCCGCTTCGTGGATACCCTCGATTTCATCGTTGCCCATCTTCAGGCCACTGGCCCGCAAAGCAGCGAGGCAGTGCTGCGGGCGGTCTGCGCCCACTACGATTTCAATGTCACCACCGCCGAGGCATACTACCTGCTACAGCCTACCATCTACGCGCACCTCAGTGCCCTGCACAACGCCGGGCGCGTCGGCTGGCGAGTGGCGGATAATACCGCATTGTGGTACTCCCTCTGATGATTGCAGATTGCAGGTTGCGGAATGTAGAAATAAGGAGGAGCGTGTTGGTGGATGGCTTTGGATGATGAAATATGCTTAGGCACTCATCACTCATCACTTATCACTCATCACTTAACTTATGTCGCTATGGATCTTCCTGATCATCGTCTTTGCCACCTCGCTATCTGCGGGACTGATCGGCGCATTGGTGGGGATTGGCGGCGGTATCCTAATCGTACCGCTGCTGACGATTGGATTTGGGATTGACATAAAGTACGCCATCGGCGCGAGCATCGTCTGCACCATCGCCACCAGTAGTGGCGCGGCGGTTGCCTACCTGCGCGACCACATCATCAACCTGCGGGCGGCGATGTTCCTCGAAGTGGCAACCACGATAGGGGCAATCACCGGCGCGTTCATCACCGGCATCATCAACCCGAACTTCCTCTACATTCTGTTCGGCGCGGTGATGTGCGTCTCCGCAGCATCGCAAGTGCTGAAGTTTGGCGAGGAATTGCCACAGGGGGTGGAGAGTGACAAGCTGGCGCTACGGCTCAAGCTGCCTAGCCAATATCCCGACAAGCGGCTGGGGGTGGTGCATTACAATGTGACCCGTGTGCCGCTCGGCTTCGGCATCATGTACATCGCAGGGGTTCTCTCTGGGCTGCTCGGCATCGGTAGCGGCGTATTCAAGGTGCTGGCGATGGACAGCGCGATGCGAATGCCGATGAAGGTATCCAGCACTACCAGCAACTTCATGATCGGCGTGACCGCCGCCGCCAGCGCGGGCGTCTACCTGGGGCGCGGCGACGTCAACCCGCTGCTGGTCGCGCCGGTGGCAATCGGGGTGCTGGGCGGGGCGCTGCTCGGCAGCCGCATCCTGCCGAACATGACGAATCGGGCCGTCCGCAAGCTATTCGTGCCGATCCTGCTGCTGATTGCCGCGCAGATGATACTAAAAGGGTTTGGGGTGAGCATCCTTGGCGAGTAATTACTCCTCCCCATCGGGGGATGCATAATTACTCCTCCCTCACCGGGGGAGGTTGGGAGGGGGTCTGTGGCGGATAGCAGCGAACAACTGAAAGATATTGAAGCGCAAGAAGTGCGCAAGGCGCAGGCGTTCGATATCGAACTGCTGATTGCCCGCGTGCTGCGCGTTGGGGTGTTCACCAGTGCGGCGCTACTCGCCTTCGGCCTGATCATCTATCTGGTGCAGGAGGCGTGGCAGGCCCGCGATTGGCACACCACTGTAGACTATGTGAGCAAAAACAATCAGCTTTACAAGCTGGGCAACCTCATCCCGGCGCTGTTCGCCTTCGAGCCGCTTGCCTTCGTCGAGGCTGGGGTCATCCTGCTCATCCTCACCCCGATCATTCGCGTTGCCACCTCGGTACTGCTCTTCGCCCGCGAACGTGATTTGCTCTATGTGGCAATCACCGTTCTTGTCCTCGTCGTGCTGCTGTTTGGCTGGTTTGCGCATTGATGAATGAGGTTAAAGATTAAACTTGCTAAACCCATCCACCAGTGCTAGAATGTACCTGCAATCGAAAGGATGTAGACAATGCAGGGCAGGAGCGGCGCGTTGCCGATGGGCAGCCAGTTGCAGGGTGGCAAGTACGTGG
>QHBQ01000041.1 GCA_003243865.1 Candidatus Chloroheliales bacterium
CTTAACTTGTAACCGATAGTTCAACGGAGAAACGGAGAAAACCGCTGTGGGCGGGGCATCATCACCCATAGGCATCAAATTATGACGAAAGTCGAGGATACTTGAGGGGGTCTGAGGGGCTGCCCCCAGCTGCTACCAACCCGCCAATGCTAATCGTAAGCGCAGTGATCGCCCTTTCAGACCTGGCGCAATGGTGCTTAATCCAGCGTGGCTGCCAGTGAGCAGCTGGGGGCAGACCCCCAGACCCCCTGTAAGCTCTTCACCCTGTTCTTATTTTGATGACTATGGGCGAGCCACCGCTGCCCTACTAAAACGGTCTACCATGTTGCTAATCACGATGAAAGGTCCGCCCGGCAGCGGCAAGAGCACGCTGGCGCGGGCGCTCAGCCGGCAGCTAGGCTGGCCGCTGATTGACAAGGATGACATCAAGGACATCATAGACGGCCACGCCAGTGACCCCGGCAGGCTCGCTTATGATGCGATGTTCAACGTTGCCCGCCGCCAGTTGCGGCTTGGCCTCAGCGTTATCTGCGACAGCCCGCTCACCTTCAATGGCCTCTATCAGCAGGCTCAACAGATCGCCAACGAGACGGGCGCAACCCTGGCCGTCATCGAGTGCCATTGTTCTAACGAGCAGATCTGGCGCGAACGCATCAACTCGCGCCAAGACTTGAACCTCCCCGCCCATCACCAAACCGATTGGGATGCGATGCAGACATATCTCAGCCAGGTGGCAGGCAAGGCCAACTACCCCATCGCTGAGCCATACCTCGTCCTCGATACGGTCGCGCCCCTGGATGAACTGGTGAAAAAGGCAGTCGCCTGGCTGGGCAGCGTCTGAGCGGCGAAGTTGGGCAGACAGAGGATTGACAGGGGTGCAGGATAGCAGTATAATCCTCACTAGACATAATACAAGCACTTATGCCCTCATGCCTTAATGCGAAGGAGACTGCCTGTGAAAGCGCGTATCGTGATTGCCATGCGGCTCGCGTGTATGGTGATGCTGATTGGCCTGACCCTGTCGCCGCTCGGCCCAGCGCGGCCCATAGCCGCGCCGCTGCATCTTCCGCCGCAAGTGGGCGAGGCTGCGACTCGGGCTTCCTTCCAAGTCGCGTCCCAGGCTATACCCCAGGCTCAGGCAGGCATCGCCGGTTCACAGGTAGCGATCAGCGCCACCCAGATGTTGCGCGACAAGGGTGATGGCAGCCCGCCTACACCGATAAAGGAAGTGGCGCTCAGTGGGCAGGAGACCAGCACCACCTTCCTCACCCCGCCGAGCAACGCGCCGCGCCCCTTCACCGATGTTGTTCCCCACTTTAGCGGCAGCGTGCCGCCAGGGGCGCGGGTGGAGATTGACCTGCGCTTCAGCAGCGATGGGCAGACTTACGGCGACTGGCAGCCCGCCAGCCTCGAAGATGTTGCCGACCCGGAACGCGACAACGCAGGCGAGTTCTATGGCAGTCTGGTCAGCGTGCCGCCCACTACCAATCCCGACGGCACTACCAGCCCCGCGCACGCGCAGTATGCCCAGGCGCGACTCCGCCTCAGCGCCAGCACGCCGGGCAAGGGGCCGCGCGTTACCCAGTTCAGCTTCGACTTCATTGACGTGCCGCCCAGCGCCAGCCAGCCCAACCTCAGCGGCGATCCGAGCATAGCAGGCCGCCCCCCGCTGGTCAAGCGCAGCGATTGGGGCGCACCAGCCACCAGCGCCAACTGGCCACCAGTCTACGCGCCGGTCAGCCACATCATCATTCATCACAGCGGCACCGGCGCAAGCTCCGACTGGGCGGCGCAGGTGCGCGCGCTCTGGTACTACCACGCCTACGTGCGCGGCTGGGGCGACATCGGCTACAACTACCTGATTGACCCGCTCGGCAACATCTACGAGGGCCGCGCTGGCGGCCCCGATGTGGCTGGCTCACACACCTACCCGTTCAACTATGGCAGCGTGGGCATCGCCCTGCTCGGCAACTACCAGTATAGCGATCTGCCCGCGGCGATGCTCGACAGCCTCAGCAAGCTGCTCGCCTGGCAGGTGAAGCAGCATGGGATTGACCCCCAGGGCAACGCCAACTTTAGCGGCGAGCTGGTCTGCGGCATCCTGGTCAACGTCAGTCGCCCCAACATCGCTCCGGCCCGCGATTTCGCTGGCTCAGGCTGCGGACAGACTTCCAACGGTTCGGTCAGCCCTGGCGATAAGGCGATTGCCGCCCTGCCCGCGCTGCGCAAGAACGTCGCTGCCGCGCTGCCTCTCTACGGCGCAACCTTCCTCCGCCACGATACCCCATCGCAAATGAAGACCGGCGCAACCTACAACGTCAACCTCACTGTGCGCAACAGCGGCTCACTGATATGGCACGCTACGCCCGTCGCCCCCACCCCAACCCTCTCCCCAAATGGGGGAGGGGGTCAGGGAAGAGGGCAAGTGCGGCTCGGCTACCGCTGGTCCGATGCGAATGGCAACCTTCTGCCAATCCAGGATCAGCGCACTAGCCTGCCGCGCGACATCCCCTTCGGTGCAACCGTGAACCTCTACGCCAACGTCACTGCACCGCGCGTAGCGGGCAGCTACACCCTCACCCT
>QHBQ01000416.1 GCA_003243865.1 Candidatus Chloroheliales bacterium
ATTCGCGCAGGTAGCGATGCAACGCATCATCGAGCGCGGGCATCAACCAACCGCGCTCACTGCCCAACACGCTGTAGAGCGGACGCGGCGCGGCCAGGTTCAAAGCGGCAGCGGGTCGCCCTTCGACATAGCCGGGGTCGAGACCCGCCATCTTCGCCGCCAACGTTGCCAGTTCCGCCCAGGTGACTGCCCCCGCGGTGGCAAGGTGCCACACCCCGCCCTCGCCGTCAATCAGCAGGTCGAGGCAGACGTTCACCAAATCTGGCACATAGGTGGGCGAGACTACCGCATCGTCCGCCGCGACGAACGGGCGGTGCGCGGCCACTGCTTGCAGCGCATTGGTGACGAAGTTGTAAACGTCCCAGGGGCCGAAGAAAGCGCTACTACGCACCATCAGCGCCTTCGGCATCAGCGCCAACACCCGCTGCTCCGCCTCAACCTTGCTCCGGCCATAGATATTCAGCGGATGTGGCGTGTCGCTCTCGACATAGGGCTGCTCCTTGCCGCCATCGAACACCAGGTCCGAGGAGAAGGTCAGCAGTTGTATCCCTCGCGCAGCGCAGGCCATCGCCAGCGTGGCCGCGCCTTCGGCGTTCTCGCGCATACAGGCAGCCGCCTCGTGCTCGGCGTCGTCCACCCGCACGTAACCGGCGGCATTGATCACCGCCCAGGGCCGATACCTGTCCAGCGCAGCAGCTACCGATTGGCGGTCGGCAATATCCAGCTGCTGCCGACCGAGCAGGCAGTGGGGCAGGGCCTTGTCAACGCAAATGCGGGCAAAGGCGCGGCCCAGCGTGCCACTGGCACCGACGATCAAGATTGGCTGAGATTTTAGCGTAACACCCATACTCCCCTCTCGCTGGGAGGGGCTGGGGGTGGGTGTCTGCCATTCCGAACTCCCCCACCCAGCCTCCCCCTTTGGGGGAGGGGTTTTGCTCCCTTCCCCTCGCAAGAGGAAGGGGGTGGGTTCGCGCTGCGCTTCACTCACCCTCTCCCAACCCCCACCGGTGGGGGAAGAGCTAAGAGAGAAGCCGTGGATGAACCGTTCGCCGCGATGCCACCAGCCGGGCGCGGCGAGGGCGGGGTGGTTCGGTTCGCCGCCTGCCGCCACCTGGCGCAGCATCGTTGCCAGCGCGGTGGGGCGCGGGCGGGGCGCACGCAAGTCGAACACGCCCGGCTCGTAGTGGTCGTCGCAGCGGGTGAGCAGGCTGTTCCAGTTATAGGCACCGAGCAACGCCCAGGCAGTCACGGCGCGGACATCCGCCCCCGCCTGCCGCAGCGACTCGGCGGCGTTCCATACCTCGGCAAACCAGCGCAACTGCTCTTCGCGGGTACAGTCAAGCTGCACCTCGGTAACTGCCAGCGGCAGCCCATATCTTACCCAGGCCTCGGCCAGCAGGCCGCGCGGCCCGGCCCTTCCCTCGGCGCAGACACGTACCGCATCAACGTCGGCGTAGGCGTGCCGCCCGTTGCCGCCGCGCATGAAGGCAGGGTAGCGGTCAAGGTTTTCGTCGAGAAAGCGTTCGCTGATAATATAGTGGTTGAGTCCGATGATGTTAGGTGGGCAAGGGTTAGCGCGGAACCAGTCGAGTTCATCCTCGGCGATGCCTACCCAGCGCAGGTAGCCCCAGAGTTGGTGCTGGCGGTCGAGCCTGCCACAGAGCAGGTCGAAGGTCAGCCAGCGGCGCTCGTTCTCGAACTCGGCTTGATAAGCCAGCAGCGGCGTGCTGTAGGTCTTGCCCATATCTTCGGTCTGCACCAGTTGCGCGTCAGGGTTGACCACGCGGATCGCCCGCATCGCTAGTACGGTCGCGCGGCACTGATTGAGCAGCGCTCGCGCAAAGGTGAGTGGGTCGCGGCCATGCGGATACCAGTGACCGTACAGCCCACTGAAGCGGGCAGTGGTCAGAGGCTCATTGACGGGGGTATAGCGGGCAACCCAAGGGTAACGTTCTGCGACGGCGCGGGCGTAGCCGGCCAGGCCGGGGGCGAATTCAGGGTCGGTCAGGCTGGTATGGCGGGGGCCGCTGCCGTGATGCACCAGCCCGACGATCGGCTCAATGCCCAGCGCACGCAGCCGCGCCAATCGCGCATCGGCCCAGCCCCAGTCGGCGCGGGCAAGGCCATCGGGCGCAATGCGCTCCCACAGGATCGGGTAGCGCATCGCGCTGAGGCCGAGGCTGGCAAATAGAGCGAGGTCTTGGATTCGATCAGCATGTCCGGTACGCTCAAGCTGATGGAAGTAGCGGTCGCCGACGCGGTTAGTGGTGCACTCCGTTCCGCCCCACAATTCCAAGCGCGGGCGAGGGAGTGTAGAGGACGGCTGGCTCATGCAGAACCTCCCGGTTGCGGACGGGTAGCGTCTCGCTAACCTTATCGAACAGGGCAAGCGCTTGGGCAACCACTTGGTCCATGTTGTAATACTTGTAGGTTGCCAACCGCCCCGCGAAATACACCCCGGCGGTGCTGTCGGCCAGTGCCTTGTAGCGCTTGTAAAGCTCGTTGTTCTCCGCCCGCGGCACGGGATAATATGGGTCGCCCTCGGCGCAAGGGAACTCATAGACCAGGCTGGTCTTGGCGTGTTCCTGGCCGGTCAGGTGCTTGAACTCGGTGACGCGGGTGTAGGCATAGTCGTTGGGGTAGTTGATGACTGCGACTGGCTGGTGCAGTGGCGTGTTGAGCGTCTCAAATTTGAACTCAATCGAGCGATAGGGCAGCTTGCCGTAGCGGAAGTCGAAGAACTCGTCCACTGGTCCGGTATAGATGATTTCGCGGTAGGGGATGACCCCATCAATCTCGCGCCAGTCGCTATTCAGCATAATTTTGATATTGGGGTGAGACAGCATTTTTTCAAACATCCTGGTGTAGCCATGCAGCGGCATCGCCTGGTAGGCGTCGGTGAAGTAGCGGTCATCGCGGTTGGTGCGCACTGGCACC
Organism: Candidatus Chloroheliales bacterium; assembly: GCA_003243865.1. Next base: position 2,938 of record QHBQ01000416.1, read on the forward strand.
CGCGATGTCACTGAGGCGTCAAGCTCAGAGGGGTCAAGCCCCCACTGCTTGCGGGTGTAGCCGCGAAAGAATTTCTCGTAAAGTTCACGCCCTACCCTGCTAACCACTACATCCTCGGAGGTGCGAATCTGTGCGCGGGCTTCAGCAACCGAAGCGAAGAACTCTTCAAGCTGAAATGAGGTAAAGTTGGTGCCGTAGAGCATATTGATGGTGTCGAGATTGATTGGCATTGGCACAAGTTGGCCGTCCACCCAGGCACGCACGCGGTGCTGGTAGGGCCGCCACAGGGTAAATTGTGACAGATAATCGAAAACCACCTTCGAGTTGGTGTGGAAGATATGCGGGCCATATTTGTGAATCAGGATGCCATTATCGTCATAGTAGTCATAGGTGTTGCCGCCGATATGGGGACGCACATCGGTGATCAGCACCTTCTTCCCCGCCTGGCTCGCCAGTCGCTCGGCCAGTACGCTGCCAGCGAAGCCTGCCCCGACAATCAGATAATCAAACATATGCTCCTCCCACGCTCCTATCTGTTCTATTCCATTGAAGGCGGACGACATGGCCCGCCAACTATATGTTATGGTGTAAACTTAATACTGTGGAATTAGGCGTACCCATCTGTTTGGCAGCGGCGTTGCTGCCCAGCCTGGCGCTAACCACATTTTCG
>QHBQ01000122.1 GCA_003243865.1 Candidatus Chloroheliales bacterium
GTCTTGGCGCAGAGGAAGCCCTGAGTCAGCGGGTGGTCAGGGTCGCCGCCGACGCGCACTACCCGCCCATCCTCGACGTAGGCAAGCATTGAGCAGGTGTCGGGGCAATCGTGCGGGCAAACTACCTTGTGGACGGTCTGTTGCAGGGGGATGATTGGTCGGTTTGCAGTTGCGGTCATCAACAAGCCTCTTTCTACACTGTAAGTGGAAGCTGCACGGCCTCATCGTTCTGCTTCCGAATCGTACCAGGCAAGGCGCGATCCAGCTTGTACTTGCTGTCTATCTGCCCGCTGCTGATACGGTCCACGATCATCTGGTAATAATCGGGGTCAAGCTCGGCGGCGATGAAGTTGCGTTCCAGCCGCATACACACGTCTACCTCCGCGCCACTGCCACCGAACAGGACAAGCACGTTATCGCCCGGTATGGTGCAGGAGGAGATGAGCATCTCCGATAGCTTCTGCGGTATTTGGCAGGTGTGTACCGTCTTCTCGTGGCTGACGTTCTTGACCAGATTGAAGTAGAACCAGGAGTAGGGCATTCGCCCCTTGATGCCCCGCGCGATGCGGTCGCGAATGCGCCGGTCGGTTGGGTTCTGGTACGCCTTAGTGACATTGTCCTTGTAGAAAGCGTTGTCATCAGTCTTGGTTGCGTGCAAGATGCTACGGTGGGCAGTGGTGAACTTGCGTTTGCTGTGGCCCACGTTGGTGTTGTAGACCCAGACGTACTCATTGACATGCGCGGCGATCTCGTCAAGGCAGCGCACCCGCAGGTAGGCGTTCTGCTTGGGGTAATTGATGAAGAAGGCGTTGCCGCTATCCTTCAGCACCCTCATACACTCGCGGGCCAGTTCGCAATACCACTCGATGTATCTGTCGAAGCTGGTGGTGTAGGAGCGGGCGTTGTATTTGACGCCCACATTGTAGTCGGGGTCGCCGAAGATGCAATCCACGCTGTTGTCCGGCAACTGGCGCAGCAGCGCCATGATGTCGAGGTTGAAGACTTGGTTGAGGGGTAGAGTGGTCATCGGCTTATTTTACCATGATGCCCCCAACTTTGCCAAATCCCCTGCCCCTGCGGTATAATGGCACAACCAGATTTGCCGTTGCAAAATCAGACTTACTGCATGAGGGCGCGGTCGTTCCGTAGGGGCGAACCGTTGTTCGCTCCCAGCGGCGCAGTCGCACATTTAATGCTTTCGCTAGAGGAGGATTTCTATCTCAATGAAGAGTTATACAACCGAGCAATTGCGTAACGTGGGGCTGTTTTCGCATAGTGGCGCGGGCAAGACCTCGCTGACAGAGGCGATATTGTTCAATGCAAAGCTAATCAGCCGCGTTGGTCGCGTGGACGAGGGCAACACCGTCTCCGACTATGACCCCGACGAGGTGAAGCGCCGCAGCAGCGTGAACATCAGCCTCGCGCCGCTGGAGTGGAAGGACTGCAAGATTAACCTGCTCGACATCCCTGGCTACGCTGATTTTGTCGGCGAGGTGAAGGCTTCGATGCGGGTGGTGGATGCCGCGCTGATACTGGTTGACGCGGTGGGCGGAGTGGAGGTTGGCACCGAGCAGGGTTGGAAGTTCGCCCGCGAGCGCAACCTGCCAACGATGGTCTACATCAACAAGATGGACCGCGAGAACGCCAGCTTCGAGCAGGTGGTCAGCCAGGTACAGGCCAAGTTTGGCAAGCAGGTGGTGCCGGTGCAGATTCCGATCGGCAGCAGCCAGGCGTTTCGCGGTGTGGTAGACCTGTGGCACATGAAGGCGTATATGTATGCGCCCAGCACCGGGCGGGCGGGCGATGGCAAGTTCGAGGAGGTGACGATACCCGCCGACTTGCAGGCGCAGGCCACCCAGTGGCGTGAGCAACTGGTTGAGCGCATCGCCGAGTCGAGCGACGAACTGACCATGAAGTACCTCGAGGGCGAAGAGATAGGCGACGACGAGATCCTGCACGCGCTGCACGATGGGACGAAAGATTGCAAGCTGGTGCCGCTGCTGTGCGGCGCGGGCCTGAGCAACATCGCGGTGCAGCCGCTGCTGGATGCGATCGTCTCCTACCTGCCCGCGCCAAATGAGACCGGCGCGGTCAAGGCCACCAACCCGACCAATGGGCAGACTGTGACCTTGAACTGGAAGCCGGATGGCCCACTGGCGGCGTTCGTGTTTAAGACTATCTCCGACCCCTATGTGGGGCGCATCAGCTATATCCGTGTCTATTCCGGCACGCTGCGCTCCGACCAGACCGTGACGAACGCGAACAAGGGTAAGGATGAGCGCGTCGGCCAGTTGCACCTCATGCGTGGCAAGGAGCAGGAGAACGTGCAAGAGGTGATTGCGGGCGACTTTGCGGTGATCAACAAGCTGCAAGACACCGGCACCGGCGACACCCTCTGCGCCCAGAGCCAGCCGCTCCTCCTCGACGGCATCACCTATCCGACCACCCTCTATTCCGCGACGGTTGCGCCGCGCACCAAGGCGGACATGGACAAGATGGGTACTGCCATCCACCGCATCGTCGAGGAAGATCCTACCATTCAGGTCAGCCGCGACGCGCAGACCGGCGAGACCATCCTCAGCGGGATGGGCGATAGCCACATTGCGATTATTGCCGACCGCCTGCAGCGCAAGTTCGGGGTGGCGGTGGACGTCAGCCTGCCGCGCGTGCCTTATCGCGAGACGATCAAGAGCAGGGTGGCCCACGCCGAGTACAAGCACAAGAAGCAGACCGGCGGGCATGGTCAGTACGGCCACGTAGTGATCGAGCTTGAGCCGCTGCACGAAGGGCAGGACTTCGAGTTCACCGAGCGGGTAGTCGGCGGCTCAGTGCCGCGCAACTTCTACCCGGCGGTGGAGAAGGGTGTCCATGAGGCGTTGGGCGAGGGCGTGCTGGCGGGCTATCCTGTCACCGGCGTGCGCGTGACCCTGATTGACGGCAGCTACCACCCGGTGGACAGCAGCGAAATGGCGTTCAAGATTGCCGCCAACCAGGCGTTCAAGAAGGGGGTAATGGAGGGCAAGCCCATCCTGCTGGAGCCAATCTACGAGATGGAGATTACCGTACCCGACGACTACGCGGGCGACGTGATGAGCGACCTGAACACCAAACGCGCCCGCGTCCACGGCATGGATCAGGAGGGCAGCGGCAACACGGTCATCACCGCCGCTGCGCCGCTGGCCGAAATCCAGAGCTACTCCGCCGACCTGCGCAGCATCACCCAGGGGCGTGGCACCTACACGATGCACTTCGAGCGCTACGAGGAAGCCCCCAGCAACGTCACCGCCAAAGTAGTCGAGGCGCACAAGGCGGCAGTGGCAGCGGCGGAACACTAAGCGCAAAATAATCCCCTCTCCCCACCGGGGGAGAGGGTTAGGGAGAGGGGTGTTGAAGCGCCTCAACGCCAACCTCAAGCAACGCAAGCAACCGAGCGATCCCCTCTCCCCACCGGGGGTGAGGGGCAGTTGCAGTGCCTCAATCGTAAGCAACCAAGCAATCCCCTCTCCCCACCGGGGGAGAGGGCTAGGGAGAGGGCGCGCATAGCTATGAACGAAGAAGAACGCGATCTATACAGGCGAAACCTGGAACACGCCAAGCAAATGCGCTCCAACCCCAGCTCTGCCGAAGCTACCCTCTGGTATCATCTCCGTGCCGCAAGGTCGGGGTACAAGTTTCGCCGTCAGCAGCGCATCGGCGCTTACATTGTGGATTTCTATTGCCCGCGCTGCTGGCTAATCATCGAGCTTGATGGTGATTCGCACGCAGAACAGGTGGAATACGATGCAGCGCGAACCGATTGGCTGCAACTGGAAGGATACAAGGTTGTTCGCTTCACCAACGCTGAGGTACGCTATCAACTGAGCGCAGTGCTGGAAACTATCCAGCAGGAGTGCCAGGCGCGAGAGGGGATACGCTTCAACACTCCCTCTCCCTAACCCTCTCCCCCGGCGGGGAGAGGGGATCGCTTGGCTGCTTGCGATAAGCATTGATGCGCTTCAACACACCCTCTCCCTAACCCTCTCCCCCGGCGGGGAGAGGGGATCATGCTGCCCTTTACACCTAGCTCTCCCCCAGTAGCGATGGTCGGCATCATCCTCCTATAAGGTAGCGGTCAGCCCCGTGTTCAGCACCGCCTCGCGTTCCGCCGCTACCCTTTCGACCAACCCCACCGCGTACTCCTGGTCGGGTAGGGCGTGCATCTCGGCTTGCAACCGTGCGGCGTTCTGCCGATAAATCGGATTGGCGAGCACTTCTTCCACCGCCGCGCGAATGCTGGTCGGGGTCAGTTGTCCCCGCTGCACCACTTGCCCCAGTCGCATAGTTTGGGTGATGTGGGCATTAAAGAATTGGTCCGCGATCAGCGGGACCACCACCAGGGGTAGGTCAATGTCCAGCGCGGCCAGCAGGCTGTTGCTGCCGCCGTGCATAACCATGAGGTCGCAGTGGTGCAGCAGCAAGCTTTGCGGGATGTAGCGCTCGATATGCACGTTGGCTGGTTGCGGGCCGAAGTCGGCGGGATCTTTGTCGCGGCCTAGCGTGACAATCAGGTTAATCGGCGCGTCGCGCAACCCGGCGATGATGGTTTGCAGCACGCCCGGATACAAATCGGGTTCCTTGTTTACTTCGGTACCCAGAGTGACGTAGACCGTCGGTTGCGCGGGCAACCGCGTTACCCAAGCGGGCAGGCTTTCATTATCGGCCTGGTCGAAGAATTGCGGGCGGATAAAGTGGATGGTGGGCGGGATGGAACCCGTTACCCCCGGCAAACCGACATCATGCAGGCCAAAACTGGGCGGCGAGTAGGCCAGGTAGAGGTAACGATATAGCGAGGTCAAGGCCGGGTCCGCTGCCAGGCCCCAGCTGCGGCGAATTGGGTCAAGCTGCTCGGCGGCGCTACGCTCGAAAACCGGCATGGCCTTCAATGCGGCGGCGAACGACACCACCGCATGAGGCAACCCCAGATACTCGGCGGCGATCACCGCGCTATACTCGCCCGCTTCCCGTATTATCATATCCGGCTGCCAACTGCGGCAGATCTCCACCATGCTTGGTGTCCGCAAGCGCGGGGCGATGCCGCAGAAGAGTCGCGGGTAGGTGAACAATTCAGTTTCCAGGCTCACCGGCATGGTTTGTTGTAGCGCCTTGAACTGCTGATATTCTGGATCCTTATCGCGCTCACCACCGACCGTGAAGCAGGTAAAACCGGCCGCTTCTACCCGTGACTGCAACAAAGGGCGGACGGCGAAGGCCACCTCGTGTCCGGCCTCCTGTAGCGCCCGCGCCAGCGGCACCAGCGGGTGAAAGTGGCCGTAGCCTGCCGAAGTGCTAAACAGGAAGCGCCGTGCCAAATGACCCTGCGAATTCGTTTCCATGACCTCGCCTTTCCCTTTCTCATGGTGGTCAGCTACAGGCAGATTATAGCCGATCGCGGCGTGCCACGCATTGGTCGCGGTATCAGAGCATCTCCCAAACAGGCTCTAATATTACCGCTTACTTGTATAGAAATGAGCGCCAGCGTCTGGCTAATCCGTTTTTCTCCGTTTCTCCGTTGAACCTAATCCGTTGGCTGGTCTTCCCCACTGTGGTGGTAACACTAAGTTTTGACTGATTCCCTGCCCCAAAGTACAGTTAGAATTACGTCTAACGGATGAGGCAGAGCGCCGATGGGTGTGTTATGCTACCGCTGCTGTGGCTAATTCGTGATTGAAGAGGGGCTAATCGTTGATTGACGAGCAGGTAATCGAGGAAAATCTGACGGTGGGTGAGGTTATCGCGCCGCTGGCAGAAGAAGTGAGGATCGCGCCGGGCGAGGAGCGGGCCAGTCTGTGGCGCAACCGCAACTTCAACATCTTCTGGGGAGGACAGACCCTCTCCGCGCTGGGCGATGCCTTTGCCTTCATCGCCATGCCGTTGCTGGTGTTGCAAGCAACCGGCAGCGTGGCGCAGATGGGGTTGGCGACGGCGGCGGCGGGCGGCGGCGAACTGGTGATGGGTATCTTCGCCGGGCCAATCGTGGATCGGGTCAACCGCCGCAAGCTGATGATACTCTGCGATGTCGTGCGCGCCATCATCTACGGCGCAGTGCCGCTATGCTGGGCGTTGGCCGGGCCGCAAATCTGGCTGATCTATCTGGTGATGACCCTGGGCGGGATGTTCGGCAACCTGGCGGGGGTAGCTTACGTCACCGCCGTGACCAACCTGGTAGACCGGGAAGAAATCGTTGATGCGGTGTCGCGGCTGGAGACCACCTTCGGCCTGAGCTTCATCCTCGGCCCGATGCTGGCGGGGCTGGTATCATTCAACCTGGGTGGGCCAGCGGCGGCGATCGGCATTGACGCGCTCTCCTTCCTCGCCTCAATGGCCTCGCTGCTGCTGATTCGCTTCCGCACTCCGGCGGCTGCGCCCCGCCCGCAGCAGAAAGAGAGCATCGTGCAGGAGCTATCCGCCGGGGTGCGCTTCCTGATGAGCAATCGGCTGTTGCGGGCCGCGACCGTGATGCTGATTGTGATGACCATGATCACCGCTGGCGGCCTCGACCTGTTCATTTTCCACCTGAAGCACAACCTGGGTGGTGACGACAATGCGGTGGGGTTGGTGCTGGGGCTGGCTTCCATTGGCGGGGTAGCGGCCTCAGCGCTGGTGCCGTTCTTGCGCCGCCGGGTGGGGTTCGGCCTGTCTTACATTGGCGGCAATCTGGTCCAGAGCGTCAGCCTGATTGCCATTGGCCTGGCCGCCACTCCGCTGCTGCTTGCGCCCCTGACTGTGACATACATCCTGGGCGAACGCACGCGTGGGCTGAATACGATGACCACCCGCCAGCAGATCACCCCCAATTACCTGCTGGGGCGGGTGACGGCCGCGTTCTGGACGCTTGGCTCGGTGCTGGGGCCGATTGGCGCGGCGATTGTCACCGCGATTGCCGCCCAGGTAGGGGCAAGCGCTACGCTGGTGGGAATGGGCATAGTTGGCATTATCGTGGGAATCATCGCGCTGTTCACGCCGGTCAACGTCGCGCACCCGGAGCAGCAAGTTGAAAGCTGAATTGGGTATAACACACCGTCACCGACTGGCATCAATCCCCAACCCAAAGATAAGCAGCAGGCTGACGCTAATCAGCACCAGCAGCGAGGCCATCACCGCGCCCGCCACTGACAGGCCGACCTTGCGGACAGCGCGAATGTCTACCCCCAACCCTAGCGCGGCCATTGCCGCCACCGTCAGCCATGTGCTGAGGATGCGAAGCGGGTCGGCGATGACGGCGGGCAGCAGCCCCAGGCTACGCAGCGCGGCTATCAGCAGAAAGCCGATGATAAACCAGGGGACGAAGCGGGTGAGCGAGAAGCGGGTCGTGGTCGCCCTGGGGTAGCGCAGGCTGAAGAACAGCACCACCGGGCCAAGCAGCAGCACCCGCACCAGCTTGACCAGGGTGCCGATCTGCCCGCTAATCGCACTGACCGGGAAGGTGGCGGCCAGCACCTGCGGCACCGCATAGACGCTCATCCCCGCCAGCACGCCGTATTGGTAGAGGCTGAGGCCGACTAGTCCGATGAGCAGCGGCAGGGTCAGCACCACAACTACGCCCAGCACCGCAGTGAGGGCAATTGCGCTGGCGATGTCGTCGGCGCTGGCCTGGATTACCGGCGCGACGGCAGCAATCGCCGAGTTGCCGCAAATCGAGTTGCCCACCGCCACCAAAATTGCCAGACGTGGGTTCAGGCCAATCGCGCGGCTGATGCCAATGCTGGCGGTGATGCCGATGCCTACCAGCAGCACGATTGCCAGCAGCAAAGCCGGCCCGGCCTTGAGCAGCGTGGGCAAATCAACCCCCGCCCCCAGCAACACAATGGCAGTCTCCAGCACCTGCTTGGCGGTGAAGCTCACCCCCGCTGCTCCGCTGCCGCGCAGCCCGACGAAGTTACGCCACAGCATCCCCAGCAGGATGGCAATCACCAGCGCCTCGATGATCGGCCGCCCGATTGCCCACTCCTCGAATAGCTGCAACCCCCACGCCGCCAGCGCGATTGCCACCGCCAGCGCCACCCCCGGTGCAAGCCGATTGATTTGCTCCCACCTTGAGGGGGGTGACGCGCGAACCGCCTCTTGCTTCATTCGTACTCCTTGCCCGGCAATGATAAAGCGCCTGCGGCGCAAGGATACCAACTTTGCGCTGCAATTACAACTGGTGGCAATGCGAACTGCGATTTCTTGCAAAACGGCTGGCGTAATCGTATAATAAAGGTTGCGCTGGTTATGACCAGCGTAAACCATAACATACTATTGCATAAAAGGAAAAGAGATACCATCATGGAACAACAAACTACCCAACTGACCTCCACCTCAATCAATCCCGATTCTCACATCGGCCTGGTGACGCTGCGGGTCGCTAACCTTGAGCGTTCGCTGAAGTTCTATCAGGGGGTGCTGGGCTTTAGGGTAATCGAGCGCACTCCTGGCAGCGCCAGCCTGGGCGCCGAGGATGGCCCGCCGATACTGGAGCTGCACGAGGTGCCGGGTGCGCCGCCTGCGCCGCCCCGCTCGACCGGGCTGTTTCACGCTGCTATCGTGCTGCCCAGCCGCGCCGCGCTGGGCCAAGCCCTGATGCGCATGGTCGCTGCCAATAGCCAGCTCGGGCAGGCCGACCATGCGGTTAGCGAAGGCTTCCACATCGCCGACCCTGACGGCAACGGCCTCGAAATCTATCGTGACCGGCCCCGCGATTCGTGGCAGTGGCAGGATGGGACGGTGAAGATGACCGTTGACCCCGTAGACGTGCGTGCGGTGCTGGCTGAAGGTCAGCAGGCTGCCGCAGCGAACCTGCTACCAGCGGGAACCCGCATCGGCCATGTCCACCTCAAGGTTGCCGACCTCGCCGAGGCCGAGCACTTTTACCACGATGTCCTCGGTTTCGACATCACCGCGCAGATGCCGGGCGCGGTCTTCGTCAGCGCGGGTGGCTACCATCACAATATCGGGCTGAACACCTGGCAGTCACGTGGCGCGGCTCCTGCGCCGGGGAATACGGCAGGTCTGGATTCGTTCACCATCGCCCTCCCCAACCGTGAAGCGCTGGAGGAGGTGCAGGCGCGGCTGCTTGCTGATGGCGTTCAGATTCACGAGCAAGACGACAATGTCCTGGTGGCCGACCCATCGCAGAACCAGATCAGGTTGATGATCGCGCCATAGGTTTAAGCAAAAATGCAAAAAGCAGCGGGGCGGGAGATCGCATCTCCCGCCCCTGCTGTTTATCCACTAGGCATCGGCTAGCGGGGCAACCACGTTACCACCCTCAATCCGTCGGGAACGTTGGACAGCGGCACGACTTGCCCGAACGGGCGATCCATCACCGGCCCGGCGGCCACGCCCTTGCTGAGGATCGCCTCGCGCATCGCCTGAATGTCGTCGGTCTTGACGTAGAGGTCAATATCGCCTGGCTTGCCCCGATCCAGATCACCAGGCACGATCAAGGCAAAATCTACCCCACCGTTACTTTTCATCTGGCGGAAGCCGGGGCTATTCCGATCCGCTTCGCTGGCTGGCTCGAAGCCGAGGA
>QHBQ01000132.1 GCA_003243865.1 Candidatus Chloroheliales bacterium
CGCCCAGCAAGAGTGCCGCCGTAGTGCTGCCGCGCCGCCTGGGCAAAGGTCTCGTAAGTGCCTTGCAGGATGCCCTGGGTGCCGATATAGATCCAGCTACCGGCGGTCATCTGTCCATACATGGTCAAGCCCTCGGCTTCGAGGCGGCTGAACACCTCGCGGGTGGCCCATGCAGGTACCAGGTTGCTGTTGGCAATCAGCACCCGCGGCGCGTCAGGGTGGGTGCGGAAGCAGCCAACCGGCTTGCCCGACTGCACCAGCAACGTCTCGTCGGCCTCAAGCTCACTCAACATCTGCATAATCTTGTACAGCGCGGCATGGTTGCGGGCCGCCCTGCCGCTGCCGCCATAGACGATTAGCTCCTCTGGTCGCTCCGCCACTTCAGGGTCGAGATTGTTCATCAGCATACGCAGCGGCGCTTCTTGCAGCCAGCCCTTGCTGTGCAACTCCTTGCCACGATACGCCCGCAACGGCTCATGCGTGGCGGCCACCTGTGGCTCAATTGTGCCGGTCATGGTTCGTCCCTCCTGGACTATTCGCCTCCTTTGAGGCTGGTACTTCCGTTAGTTCCACACCCTTGCTGACGTGGCCTTGCTACAGACCCTTCACTCGCTCTGCCGCAGATAATCGGCCAGCGAAAAGCCGCTGGGATGCACCGCTGCTTCGTAATAATCAAGCTCGTCGGTTAGCGCGTAACCAAGCTGCTCGTACTGCTGCCGCGTTGAGCGGTTGCTCTCATTGAGTATCACCGCGACCAGTTCGCCTGCGCTCGGCGCAGCCTTGTCCAACCTCAGCTTGTGGGCGGCAAACTGGTAGCCAGCCGCCTTGAACTCGTCGAGCGCAGCCCGCACCGTTGTGCCCTCCGCGCTTCTTAGCTCATTCATGCTGACGACATAGCGCAATCCAAGTGTCTGCTCGTCAACCAGACCGGGCAGAGCGCGGATCAACCGCGACAGCACCGCCCGTTCGCTGTAGCCGTTCGCCTGTAGGCGGGGAGCCTCTACCTCCACCACATCATCGGGATCTGGTTCATCCCAGCCAATCGTGCCGATCAGTTCGCCGCCATATTCGGCGTAGAGGTTGGCCTTCGGCGTATCGGTTGCCACCGCCACGGCTCGATTCCTCACCAAATCGCTGCTGTCGGGCAGATTCAGCAACTTCGCCAGCGCGGGCGCATCCTCGGCCACTGCTGCGCGGGTCTCGAACCGCAGCCGGGTGGGGCGGGGCAGCGATTTTGCGGTGACGGGCGGGGTAGAGTGCGGCGACATGGGCCGCACCGCTCGTGTTGCCAGCATCGCCTTTGCCTGCGTCTCTACCTCGTCGAGGGTAAGCGTGTCAGTAGCGATGACCAAGTCGGCGTGGTGGCGGGCATGGGCGAGCCGCTCCTGCTGCGCCCGCCACTCATGCTCGCTCCAGCGGGGGTTGCCTCGTCGCCGCCGCAGCGTATCGAGGCCGACATCCAGGTAGATAAGGTAATCAGGATTGCTCATCTGCCACATCCCCGGCACGTAGCTATGCTCCTGTGCGGCGGTGCGCACGTTATACCCTTGCTGCCGCAGCCGCTCGCCCAGCGATGATTTGCCGCTGGCGCACGGCCCAACGATGGCGATCATCTGCCTCGGTTTCGGGTTGGACAAGAATTCGGACATAGTTTGATTATACCAAATCAGGCTCAATTTCCGCGATCATCTCGATCTCGACTGCGATGTTGGTAGGCAATGCGGCCATGCCGACCGCGCTGCGGGCGTGGCTGCCACGCTCGTAGCCGAACACCGCCACCAGCAGATCGGACGCGCCGTTGATGACCAGCGGCTGCTTGGTGAAGTCGGGCGCAGAGTTGACCATCCCCAGCAGCTTGACGATGCGCTTTACCTTGTCCAGATCGCCCAGTTCGCCCTGCATTGTTGCCAGCAAATCGAGGGCCACCAGTCGCGCCGCCTCATAGCCCTGTTGCCACTCAAGGTCTTGCCCTAGCTTGCCGCTGACGAAGCTGCCATCCGGCTGCCGTGGGCCATGCCCGCTGACGAACAGCAGGTTGCCCGCTCTAACGCAAGGGACAAAGTTCATCCGCTCAGGTTGCCAGGGCGCAGCCAGGGTGATGTCCAGTTCGCGCAGCCGTGCCGCGATGCGGCCAGTCTCATTCTCCAAATGGCACCCTCCCGATTATCCGCCGCACCAGCGGCCCCTGCTCCGCTGCCTCGGTGACATAGATTACCAGCACGCTCATATCGTCATCGGGGCGCATCCGGTCGCGGGCCATAGCTACCTTGAGCAGATGGTCGGCCACCGCTTGCGCGTCGGCCTCGTCCTGCTGCGCGGCGAAGGCGACGATCGGTGGGATACTGAGTGGCTGGTTGTACTTTTCACCTGCGTGCAGCAGTCCGTCGGTGTAGGCGACGACGTACATCCCCGCCTCGATCGGCAGGATGGTGAGCGCAGGTGGCGCATTCGTGCCAGTGCCGATGCCGCCCGCCGCCTCGTCAAGCAGCCGCACCCCGCCGCTGTCTAGCACGACGATGGGGCAATCGCTGTTGCGCGATACCCCAATCTCGCCCGCCTTAAGGTCGGCAGCGATAAGTACCAGACTAGCGGTTACTTTGCCGCCGCGATAGGCGTAGAGGTAGTCATGCACCAGCGCCGCCACCGCCTCCAGCTTCGCACCATCCTTGAGCAGCGCGATCGCCTTGCCCACCACCATGTTACTGAGTATCTTGGCCGCGCCACCGCTGCCCTGCCCGTCGGCCATCACCGCAGCAAAGCCACCCAGCGGCTGCTCCACGATCTCCACCGTGTCGCCGCTCTCGCGTTGGGCGTACTTGTTGGTCTTGGCGATGGCGATCTGTAGCTCTAGCATGATTGAGATAATCCCGCATACTATGTCTACAAGCTCAAGGGCTGTATATGCTGAGGTCAACAATCTTGCTAATCTGCGCCCGCGACACGCTGGCGTTAGGAGCAAACAGCCCACCGCCGATACCGCTAACTACCGCGCGATTGTAGGCGGTTTCGACTGCGGCGTAGCCGAAGCCAGTGGGTGGCAGGTCGGTGAAGTGCGGCCCGCCGCTGGTATTGACTGGCCAGGCAAAGGCGCGGGCGACGATGACCGTGGCCTGCACTCGACTAATCGGGTCGTCGGGCAGGTAACAGGGGTTTGCCCGCCCCCGCGCAGTGCAGAGGGCGGGAGCAGCACCGCTGACTGCGCCATGCTGATAGGCGGTTTCGACGAACTGCCACAGCGGGTTGCCGGGGCCAACATCGCTGAAGGTGGCGGCGCTCGGCGTGACGACAGCCCAGCCTCGCGCCAGGGTGATGATTTTGGCAAACTGACTGCGGGTTGCTGGGGCATTAGGGCTGAAGGTGTGGCTGCTGGTGCCGTTGATCACCCCGCGGCATGATAGGTCATGTATGTATGAGTAGGCCCAGGAGCCTTCGGTCACATCGTTGTAGTAGTCGTAGCAGGCAGCATAGTAGTGGAAGAGGCGGCCTGTATCGCTGAGTGTATTTGGACCTTCGGCCGCATTCATGGTAAAGCTACTCACCCAACCCTCGGCACTAGAGCGAAAGACGAGCGCGGAAGCAGCGATGTTGTTAGCTACCACCTGCCAGGCTCCTCCGCTGTAGCGTTCGAGCTGATTAGCCCCAAAGTAGTCACCGGCCCATCCTTCGTCGGCAGAAATCATGTAGATGGCGCTCAAGCTATTGCCGCCGTTTTGCGTATGGTCAATCACACCGCCGTTCAGGTGGAGGCGAACCCCGCCCACCCCAGAGCCTATACCGACTGCCCAGGCTTGATTATTACCTGCTGCCGACACCGCGAACAACTGGTAGGAAGTGGGAACATTTGGCACCAGGCTCCAACTGGCTAGGTTCATAGGGTCGCCAGCCGTGGTATAGATAGCGCCATTCAATCCTACCGCCCACCAACGCCCGCTGCTATAAGCAACGCCACGTAGGTCGCTTGTTCCCAGGTTGCCCACTATGTGCCAGGTGCCATTGTAAACGAGCAGTGTACCCCCCGATCCTACTGCCACTGCTGATGCGGGATAAGCCCAGGCAATAGAGAGCAAAAAGGCACTGCCAAGTTGGCTAACTTCGCAACCAGTGCTGGTGATGTGAGCAAGATGCCCACTATTTCCTACCGCCCAGGCTTCCAGGTTGCTGCTGGGGAGGGTTGCTACGCTCGCCCAGCCAATGTCAGAAGTGACCGGAGTGGCGCAGCTTACCACCGTTGCTCCGCTATTTACGTTAACCACCTCGATACGACCACCAAATGTCGGGTTAGCGCCGTAGCTGCCCACCTGATATAGTTCGTTCCGGACCTGGTTGTATGCAAACCCCGAAGTGCTATAGGATGCACCTTCCACCAGGGTAATTTGCTGACCGTCGAAGCGGTAGATAAGGCCGTTGCTGCCGACTAGCCAGGCGTCGTTAGCAGCCACCATTGCTATGCTGTAGAGCGAGTACGCTTCGGTGTAGCCCTGGTAGGCCCAATAGTTGCTTGAGCCGACTCCGGTGGCGTAGGCGCTACTCTGCATCCCCGTGTCGGTGATGGCTGGGTCGTAATCTGCGCCTGCCACGAGGCGGTGTTCCGGGCTGAGGGCCGCGACCGCGAAGCCGTAGCTCCAGCAGTTGCTGTTGTTACAGAACGCTGATTGTGGCCGCCTTGAGGTGGGCGCGTTTGCCGAAGAGGTGGTCCAAACCCCGTTCCGATAATGAATCGTGTAGTTATGCGGACTCTTGATGAAGATGCCTGCCCACCCTTCGCTGCCATTAGGCAGCATGGCGATACTGAAGATGGCATCTGGGGTGGGGCTGTTAACCGCTTGCCATTGTCCCTGGCTGTAGTGCAGTATTTCGCCGTTAATGCCGACTGCCCAACCCTCATTTGCCGAGAGCATCTGGATAGCGTTGAGTTGCTTGATGCCGCTTGGTAGCGCAACAGGCTGCCAGGAGCCTGCGCTGTAGTGAAGCAGCACCCCATCGCCGCCAATCACCCCGACGCCCCCCACGATCCAACCATCGCTGGCCGATACCATCCATATATCCCGATAATAGTTGGGTAGGTTGTAAACCCGCGCAGCTGCTACTTGCACCCAATCACCGTTGATGAAGTGGAGGATGGTGTTGTTATCACCTACTGCCCAGGCATCGCTCTGCCCCACCGGGTAGACACTCTGCAAATTGGCAGTAACTGGGCTGGCGTACTCGCGCCACTTGCCATTGGCGTAACCCTTGATCACTCCACTATCTCCCACGACCCAGCCGCTGCTGGCATTGAGCATTCGTACCTTGTGATAGTCGGGGTAGACATTGTGCCAGCGGGCGGCTGGTTCAGCACTCTGTGGCGGTGTCGTGTGTGATGATGACCCTATGGTGCCAGCAGCCGGTTGCTGCGGCGCAGCCTTGCTGTTGCCGCTTGCTAGCCCAGCAACAGCAATGAGCAGCACCAGCACTAGGATAGTGTTTCTTCGCACCCAGCTCATCTGTTTCTCCTTACACCTAACTATACTGATACGAAATATGCTATGGTCATTATACCACAGCACGCATTTTGGGGCATGAGGTATGCAGGATAAGCGAAGGGCGCGCGTCAGTGCGCCCCTACGTTAACCCCGCTCAACATTCAACATTCACAATTCAACATTCTGCGTTAGCGGTTGGCGTATTGCTTGTTGTAGAACTCGGCATACTCGCCGCTCTTGATGCGCTGCCACCAGTCGCGGTTGTCGCTGTACCAACGTACCGTCTCCTCCATTGCCTGCTCGAAGCTGTGGCGGGGCTGCCAGCCGAGGCCGCGCAGTTTAGTAGTGTCCAGCGAATAGCGGCGGTCGTGGCCGGGCCGGTCGGTGACGTATTTAATCAGGCTCTGCGGCTTGGCGGTCAGCTTGAGGATTAGTTGGGTAATGTCAATGTTGTAGCGCTCGTTGCCACCGCCAACGTTGTAGATCTCGCCAGGCGTGCCGTTGTGCAGTGCCACATCAATGCCCTCGCAGTGGTCCATCACGTAGATCCAGTCACGTACCTGCTTGCCGTCGCCGTAGACAGGCAGTGGCTTGTCTTCGAGCGCATTGGTGATGAACAGGGGGATGAGCTTCTCAGGGTACTGGTATGGCCCGAAGTTGTTGCTGCCGCGCGTGATGATAGCTGGCACGTTGTAGGTCGCAAAGTAGGCATGGGCCATCAGTTCGCCGCCCGCCTTGCTAGCCGAGTAGGGGCTGTTGGTCTCCAGCATATCGCTCTCTTTCGAGGAGCGTGGCGCGGGGATGCTGCCGTAGACCTCGTCGGTGCTGACCTGGAGGAAGCGCTCCACCCCCAAGCTGCGGGCGGCTTCGAGCAGCACGAAGGTGCCGTATACGTCGGTCATGATGAAGTCGCCCGGCTGATGGATACTGCGGTCTACGTGGCTCTCGGCGGCGAAGTTGATGATCGTGTCGCAGCCCTGCGCTGCGATCGCAATGTCCACCGCGGCGGCAGCGGCAATGTCGCCCTTGACGAACCGGTAGCGGGGATTATTCTCGATCCGCTTCAGGTTGTCCAGGTTACCTGCATAGGTCAGCTTGTCTAGCACGGTGATGTGGTAGTCGGGGTACTTGTCCAGCATCCAGGCAACAAAGTTGCTGCCAATGAACCCCGCTGCGCCAGTGACGAGTAGTTTCTTCAAACTTGGATCCTTTCCTGTCGAGGGCTTACCCCCTCCCCAAAGGGGGGGGCAAGGAGGGGGAGCAGGTCGCGCAATGTACTCCCTCTCCCAGCCTCATGAAACATCCCTTGTGCTCCCCCACCCAACCTCCCCCTTTGGGGAGGGGCTTACAGCACGCCTACCTTGCTGTTGTCGCCGAGGGTGAGCTTGAACGCCTTAGGCTTGATCGGCGAGCGGCCAAGCTCGACGTTGCGGCCGATCAGGCTGTCGGCGAGGCGGCCGGGCAGGTCAATGATCTCGCTGTTTTCGAGGATGATGCTGTGTTCCACTTCGCTATGCTCGATCTTGCAGTGGTGATAAATCGAGGTAAAAGGGCCGATGTAGCTGTTGACGATGCGGGTGTATTCGCCGATAATCGCCGGGCCGCGCACCCGGCTGTTGATGATCTCCGCGCCCGCCTCGATGATAACTTTGCCGTCAATCTGGCTGTCGGC
>QHBQ01000467.1 GCA_003243865.1 Candidatus Chloroheliales bacterium
TCTCCGCCTCTACCACCTTCAGGCCACCCTGGTTTTCATACCCGTTGTATTGGGCTTCGCACGTGTTTACTCATGCTGCCAGCTACATTTCAGCCCTCTTTGAGTTATCTTCTAGTTTTAAGTTATGATCACTATAAGAGCTATTATGTTGTTCATTTCTCCAAGTACAAGACTTTGGGCAGCAGAGTAGCTGAGGTCGTGCGATAGCCACTGCGATACCCAACGGGCAGCAGTCGGGTGTGGCAGGGGGCAATGCGATCAGAGATACGAAACCTACACGATATTGAGTTGTGGAAGCGGACCACCTTATCGGATGGCAACACCTGTTTGCCAATCATCCAGGGCCGCGCTAGTATCAGCAATCACCTGCTGGTCGTGGGCAGTGGAGACGAAAGCGGCCTCGAACTGTGAGGGGGCAAGATAAACGCCGCGCTCCAAGAGGGCATGGAAGAAGCGGGCGTAACGGGCGGTATCAGCCCGCTTGGCGCTCTCGTAGTCATAAACAGGCGTGTCGGCAAAGAAGAAACCCCACATACTGCCGATTGAGGTGGCCTGGATGGGAACACCTACCTTCATTCCTGCAGCGATGACTGCTGCTGCGAGAGTAGCAGCGGCCTCGCTAAGCCCCTCGTACACGCCGGGCTGAGAGATAGCCTGCACCGTGGCAAGCCCGGCTGCCATCGCCAGGGGATTACCGGAGAGCGTTCCAGCCTGATAGACACTTCCCTGGGGAGCAACCAGCGCCATGATTTCGCGCCGCCCGCCGTAGGCAGCTGCGGGTAGTCCGCCACCAATAACCTTGCCGAGACAGGTGAGGTCGGGCCTGATGTTGTAGTACGCCTGCGCCCCGCCGAGCGCTACGCGAAAGCCGGTCATTACTTCATCGAAGATGAGGAGCGCGCCATACCGGTCGGCGAGCTGGCGCAGACCCTCCAGGTAGCCAGGGTGGGGTAGCACCAGGCCCATGTTGCCAGCCACTGGCTCAACGATGATGGCGGCAATCTCACTTTCGTAGCGCTCAAACAAGGCCCCGGTCGCGGCAAGGTCGTTATAAGGCGCGGTCAAGGTATCGGCAACTGCGCCCGGGGTAACGCCTGGGCTGTTGGGTAGGCCGAAGGTGGCGACCCCGGAGCCAGCCTGCACCAGCAGGGCGTCGGCGTGTCCATGATAACACCCCTCGAATTTGATGATCTTTTGTCGTGAGGTTGCTGCGCGGGCCAGGCGAATCGCACTCATCACTGCCTCGGTGCCGGACGAGACGAAGCGCAGCATCTCCACGTTGGGCATAAGTTCGCTGATGGTGCGGGCAAGCTCAGTCTCCAGCTCAGTAGGCGCGCCGAACGAACTGCCCCTAGCCGCCTGCGCAGTGATCGCCTGCACCACCTTTGGATGAGCATGACCGAGGATGAGCGGCCCCCACGACAGCACGTAATCTATGTAGCGGTTGCCATCCACATCGAACAGGTAGGGGCCGATGCCGCGCTCGATGAAGCGCGGCCCGCCACCGACTGAGCGGAAGGCCCGCACCGGGCTGTTAACCCCGCCAGGAATGTAATGCTGGGCAAGCTCGAACATTGCTGCCGAGCGGCTCGTTGCCCTCGGCTCGTGAAGAAGGTCAGTCATCTAAGCTACCCTTCCAGATTCAGCCAGTGCCATCAGCCAGCCAGCGGGCAGCCTCGGCAGCGTAGTAGGTGATGATCAGACCCGCCCCGGCACGGCGAATGGCAATCAGGCTCTCCAGCGCGGCGCGGCGCTCGTCAAGCCAGCCCTGCTGCGCCGCCGCTTTGAGCATCGCGTACTCGCCGCTGACCTGATAGGCGGCGATGGGTAGGTCGTAGCGATCACGAGCCTGACGGATGATATCGAGGTAGGGGCCTGCGGGCTTGACCATCAATATATCCGCCCCTTCTGCCGCATCGAGGGCGAGTTCGCGCAACGCCTCGTAGCCATTGGCGGGATCCATCTGATAGGCGCGGCGGTCGCCGAACTGAGGGGTGGAGCCAGCGGCATCGCGGAATGGGCCGTAGAAGGCGGAGGCGAACTTGGCAGCGTAGGCAATAATCGCTGTCTCCTGATGACCAACTTCATCAAGTGCAGCGCGGATGGCAGCTACCTGCCCATCCATCATCGCGCTGGGGGCAACCAGATCGGCCCCCGCCTCGGCATAGGTAAGAGCGGCGCGGGCCAGTAGCGGTAGGGTAGTGTCGTTATCCACCGTCTGGCCATCTAGCACTCCGCAATGACCGTGTGAGGTGTACTCGCAGAGGCAGACATCAGCGATTATCACCAATGCTGGGAACTCACCCTTGAGGGCGCGAATCGTCTGCGGCACCGGACCACTTTCGTCCCAGCCACTGCTGCCAATCTCATCTTTATATTCGGGGATGCCGAATAGCAGGACGGCAGGTACGCCAAGCTCGACCAGGCGCTCTGCCTCGCGTACTGCGCGATCAACCGATAGCTGGGCGTGGCCAGGCATACTGGCGATGGGTCGGGCAACATCCCGGCCAGCAGTGACGAACAGTGGCGCAATAAAGCTATCTACGCTAAGGTGCGTCTCACGCACCAGGCGGCGAAGCCCTGGAGTGCGGCGCAGGCGGCGCGGGCGAGTTATGCTATTCATGGTTAATCTCCGATCGAGGTTTTTCACTAACCCCAGCGAACCACTGTACCAGCGCGACAACCAGCCCAGCAGTGGTGTACTCGCGGGCGACGATGTCAACTCGCAGACCGTGGTCGCTGGCGGTAGCGGCGGTAATCGGGCCGATGCAAGCAACGACCAGGCGGTTTAGCTGCTCCTTTGCGTCCTCAGCGGCCCAGCCCTCAGCGCCCAAGGCAGTAAGGAAGTAGCGCACGGTGGACGAGCTAGTGAAGGTTATCACATCAGCGTTGGCAAGCAAGCCGCCAATCGCCCGGTTGCGGGCGGGGACGGTGCGGTATGCATCAATTTCGTCAACCAATGCGCCCCGATCGCGCAGGCCGATAGCGAGCGCAGCGCGGGCAATGTCGGCGCGGGGCAGGAGGATGCGCTGCCCCCTGATGTCGCCAATCTCGGCAACGATCGCCTCGGCTACGTAGCTCTGCGGCACGAATGAAGGTATAAGCCCCACCTCGACCAGGGCCTGCGCGGTAGCTGGGCCAATGGCGGCAATATGCAGGGAGTGGAGGCGGGCGGGCGGCACACCGACTGTGTTCAGCCGCTCCCGGAAGGAGCGCACACCGTTGACGCTGGTGAAGATCAGCCACTGATAGTCGTTTATATGCTGAATGGCAGCATCAAGGGGCGCATAGCTTACCGGGGGGGCGATGACGATTGCCGGGCAGAGGATTGGCTCTGCGCCAAGCTCACGCAGGCTAGCAAGCAAGGAATCAGCTTGCCTCTGGGCGCGGGTGACAATGATGCGCCGTCCGGCAAGTGGTTTACTCGCCATCGCTAGCTCCTCCGCTCGCCCCCACCAGGAGCAAGCCCGCTCCCTGCCTGAGCAGTGTTTCGGCCAGCTCCTCGGCCAACCGCCCGCCGTCCGCCACCACGCCCTGGCGCATGGCACGAAGAATGCGACCATCCGCCCCCCCGACCATCGCGCTAATGGTCAGCACGTCTTGCTCCACGGTCGCGTAAGCGCCCACTACCGCGCTGCAACCGGCGTTCATGCGGGCGAGGAAGCTGCGCTCGGCGTTTACCGCCTGAGCGGTGGGCAGATGGTCAAGCGGGGCAAGGAGCGCAGCCAGAGAGTGGTCAGTCGCTCTTATCTCCACTGCCAACGCGCCTTGCCCCACAGCGGGAAGCATGATATCAGGGTCGAGGTACTCACTTACCACCTGCTCAAGGCCGAGGCGGTGGAGACCGGCGGCGGCCAGCACCAGAGCGTCGTAGGCACCGCCTTCTAGCTTACGCAACCTGGTATCCACATTGCCGCGAATGTCTAGAATGGCGAGGTCTGGTCGAAGGGCGCGGAGTTGCGCGGCGCGCCGCGGGCTGCCAGTGCCGATCCGCGCCCTGGAGGGCAGTGCTGCTAGGCTGCCATAAAGGGAGACCAGCACGTCACGGGCATCGGCACGGACCAGGTAGGCGGCAATTTGCAAATCAGGCGCTAGCTGGCCGGGCAGATCCTTGGCGCTGTGTACCGCCAGGTCAACCTGCCCACAGCGTAGCGCCTCTTCAATCTCGGTGATGAACAATCCCTTGTCCTTGATTCCCACCAGCGGGATATTGAGATTGACATCACCTTTAGTGGTAATGATGGTGGTGAGAACCTCAAGTTCGGGGTAGTGAGCTAGGAGCGCGGCGCGCACTTGGTCAGTCTGGATGAGCGCAAGTCTGCTCCCCCGCGTGCCAATGGTCAGACTTTGCATCGCTAGCCTCATGCGTGCGCTCCAATTGCAACTGTGTCCTTGGGGGTTGGGGTATGCTGGGCTACGACCGCAGCGAGGGTGCGGATGAACGCAGCGCTGGCGTTGGGCATCTTGGTCCGCATCAGGGTCATGCCCAGCAGCGCAGCCTTGCCTTTCGCCTCAATGTCTACATCGTTGATAATCTCCAGATGGTCGGAGACGAAGCCAATCGGCACCTGTAGCACGTAGCGCACCCCTTCGGCCTCCAGGGTGGGCAGATAGTCGAGTACATCGGGACCAATCCAGGTCTCACCGGTGCTGCCTGCGCTCTGCCAGGCGAAGCGCCAGTCGGCCAGCCCCACGCGTTCAGCCACCGCCTGGCTACTCTCCATCAGTTGGCGCTCGTAGGGGTCATCCCACTCACGGATGCGAGTGGGCAGGCTATGGGCGGTGAACATCACCTTCACCCGCTCACGAACATCGGCCGGGAAGTGGCGGCGCAGCGCAGTACGCACATACTCGGCGATCATGTCGAGGAACTCAGGCTGCATATGCCAGTTGTCCACGAAGGTGACGGCGGGCGGGTCGTCTAGCTTCGCTATTGCGCTATCGAGGTACTTGCGGTAGCCGCCAATGCTGATGCGCGAATAGTGGGGGGCGAGTGGCAGAGCGATGACTTGGCGGATGCCATCAGCCTGCATCTGGCGAGCGGTGTCAGTGATGAAAGGATGCCAGTACTTCATGCCCACGTAAACGCGATAGTTTGCACCCGGCTGGGCGTTCAGGTAGTCCTGCAGCCGGCTGCAGGTTGCCATTGTAATCCTGGTCAGCGGCGTGCGCCCCCCCACGCGGATATAGCGCATCCGCAGGTTCTCGACCTGTTCTGGGGATGGGGTGGTGCCGCCGCGAATGTTTGTATAGTAGGCCGATACGTCAGCGGGGGTGTCAGGTGTGCCATAGGCCATCAGTAGCACGCCAGTCGGTGCGTCTTGCATCTTTATCACCTCGTCAGGGCCGCAGTGGCCGCAGTTTGGGGCTGATAGCTGTGGACGTAGTCTACCAGCCGGACGATATTGGCGATCGGCGTATCGGGGAGTAGCCCGTGACCGAGGTTGAAGATATGACCAGGGCGACCATCTGCCCGACGGAGTACATCGGTGGCGGCAGCCTCCAGCTCCGCAGGTGCAAGAGCAAGAGCGGAAGGGTCAAGGTTGCCCTGAATGCCCAGGTGTGTGCCAATCACCTGCCACGCTTCATCAAGTGGGATGCGCCAGTCCACGCCGATGATGCTGGCGCCGTCATCCTTCATAAGGTGGAGTAGGGGTGCAGTGTTGGTGCCGAAGTGGATGAAAGGCAGACCGCTCGGCTTAAGCGCGGCGAAGATGTGCCGTGAGTAAGGCTCGACGTACTCGCTGTATTCCACCGCACTAAGGTATCCGACCCAGCTATCGAACAATTGCAGCGCATCTACCCCCGCTGCTACCTGGCTACGCAGATAGCTAATTACAATGCTGGTCAGCCGCGCCATCAGTTCATGCCATACTTCCGGCGCGCTGTGCATCATTGCCTGCGTCTTGACGAATTCGCGGGTGGGTCTACCCTCGATTAGATACGAGGCCAGAGTGAAAGGTGCGCCGGAGAAGCCAATCAGCGGGATACGTCCTTCAAGCTCATGGCGCACCAGACCGATCGCCTCAAGGATAAACGGGACATCCGCTTCCGGATGAATGGGGCACAGCGCCCGCAGGTCGGCGGCGGTTTGGATCGGGTGGCTGATGACCGGGCCGATGTTGTCCACCAGTTCTAGTTCGATGCCGATGCCGATTAGCGGCAGCATGATGTCGGCGAACATCACCGCCGCGTCCACCCCGAAGCGGCGGATGGGTTGCAGCGTCACCTCGGCGCACAATTCAGGCTGGCGGCAAATCTGGATCAGGCTGTAACGTTCGCGAATGGCGCGATACTCAGGCAGCACTCGCCCGGCCTGACGCATGAACCAGATGGGGGTGCGCTCCACCGGCTGATGGCGGGCAGCGCACATGAAAAGACTATCCTGTACGTTCATCGGCTCTCCTGATTTTCAGCTAGCCCAGCAGCGCCAGCGCAGTCTCCAGTGGACGGTAGATCGCGGTGTAGATGGGGGTGTCGCGCAGGGTGTAGCGGCGGGCCTCGGTACTACGCAGGTCGGTGACGAGCTGCAGGTGACGCTCAAGGTCGTCGGTTTCGTAGGCGACCACGAACTCCTGATCGTCCAGGCCGGTAGCATAGAGTAGCACCTGCCGCACATCGGCGTACTCGTGGCCCACTCGCATATGCTCGTTCATCATCCCTTGCCTCGCCTCGCGGCTCATCAGGTACCACTCGATAGTTTTGCTGAAGGGGTAGGTAATCAGATACTTGAGCCGGACCCCTTCGTCAATCGCCTGCTCCTGTGTGGTGGGGCGGCGAGTGTAGAGCGAGGGGCGGGTGAGGCCAAATAGCGAGGCGCTGATGCTAAGATACTGACCAAGTCCGGTGAGTAGGAGCGCGCTGAGCATCTCCTGCATCGCCTCCGGCTCGTAGCCCTTGCGCCAGAGCATCAACTCGCTGCCCTGCTTCAACCCCAGGGTGCTGTAGGCGTAGGTGGTGATGGCGGGAGTGGCGCTCTCCACCACGGCGGCGAAATCGCGCCGACCACGGCTGCGGCTCTCCTCTGGTAGCCTGCGCCACAATGGGTCAGTTTTGAAGAACAGATATTGGACAAATTGCGACTTGAGGTTAGCATCGCCAGTTGGATTATTGGTAGTTATCATCTTCGGCTCCTATAGACAAGATTACGTGTTCACCCTGCTGCGCTATGGCAGAGGCATCGAGGCCAAACAGTTGGCGTACCAGCGCGGTATTTGAGGCAAGTTGCGGCGACTTCAGCGCCGTGATGGGGTGGTGCAGCAACTTATTGACAAGTTGAGCGGCCATCTGCCGGACGATAGCTTGCTCACCTGCGGTGAGCGCGGGTAGGTGACTAAGCATCTCTGCCACCTCAGCGTCGCGAATCGCCCCGGCATGAGCGCGCAGCGCTGCGATGGTGGGCGCAGCCTCGCGCGCCTGCCACCAAACAATGAATGCGGCAGTATGCTCGGCGACTATCCCCTCCGCGGCGGCGACCTCCTGCTCGCGGTAGTCGCGGTTGGCCGCGCAGATGGCCCCTAGGCTGTCCATATCGTAGAGGGTAACGCCCTCAAGCTGCGCCACCTCTGGGTCAATGTCGCGCGGCACTGCAAGGTCGAGCATGAGGATAGGGCGTTGGCGAACGTCCATTACCCGCCTCATCAACGTTGCGTCAATAAGCGGCGTTGGCGAGCTGGTGCAGCAAATAGCGAAGTCGCAGACGGTCAGCGCTGGTATAAGCTCGTTGAGCGAGGTCGCGGCTGCGTCGTAGCGTTCGGCCAAGAGCCTTGCCCGCTCGTAGGTGCGATTGATGACCGTGCAATCTGCGCCAGGCTTCGCTTTGCGGAGGTGCTTGAGCGCAAGCTCAGCGGTACGGCCTGCCCCGACGACCAGAACCCGACGGGCGGTGTGGTTTTGCTCCCTCGCGGCCAGGTCGAGCGCAACTGTAACAACTGACAGCGGCTTCCGGCTTACCTTCGTATTGGTGCGTACCTGCTTGCCGCAGGCAAGGGCGATTTGCCCCAGACGGTGTAGCACTCCACCAAGGCCCCCCTGCTGCCCGGCAGCTTCGAGGGCAGCCTTGACCTGGGCCAGTATCTGCTCCTCGCCCAGCACCATCGAGTCCAGCCCGGCGGCCACCCGCAGCAGGTGGCTAACCGCCGCTGCGTCGGTGTAGCTGTAAAGGTAAGGGCTCAGCTCTTCGTCTGTCAGGCCTGCCTGGGCAGCAAGGAAGCGGTGAAGAGCAGTGACCGATGCATCGGGAAGTACGGCGTAGACCTCGCTGCGATTGCAGGTGGAGAGGATGAAGCGCTCGGTGGCTACTTCGCGCAGACGCGCCAGTGCATCCTGCAGCACATCGGCAGGGAAGGCGAGCCTGGTACGGATGTGCAGCGGCGCAGTGTACTGGCTGACACCTATAGCTACCAACTTCATGACTCGTTATAGCCATCTATAGTGCCAAGCAGCACCTCGTTCATGAACTGGTCAATTCGCAAGTACGCTCGGCGCATCTCGATAGCGTCGGTTTCCTGCACCCAGCTTGGCATCTGCAGGGCGAGCTGCCCAAAGTTGGCGCGAAAGTAGAGAAACGCTTCAACCGTATCGTGCAGGTTGACTCCTGCCGCGCTGGCCGCTTTGCCATAGCCTTTAGCTACTTCCCTCCCATCGCTGATAAAGCGAGCATCCTCACGCTCACGCACAAGGTACTGGATAAGTAGCCCGAGCAAGCGTTGCCCCAGGCCACGCATCTGCACCACCACCTCCGGGCTGAAGTGTTCGTGCCACGACTGGCGGGCGAGTGCCTGTTCGCTGTTGCCTATGCCCGATTTGTTGGTGATAGCAGGACCTTCGGCTGAGACGAGTGCCAGCACCGACTCGCGCTCAAAGCGGCGGTGGCCTCCTGGGGTGCGCTCCACCTTAATGCGCCCGCCGTCGCCCCAGCGTCGCGCTGTTGATGCGGCTACCCCAAGTAGCTCACAGGCCTGGTGCAGTGTCAGCCAGATGGTTGCCTCTTCCACAGATTGGTCAGCCTCGGTCTCGCTCATTGGGTACTCCTCCTCTTTGGGAGATTTCAACCTCCCGCTCTGAAATGGCGCTGAGGTTAATATAGTGAACAAAGAGTGCCTATGTCAAGCCAGCGCGCTCTCTGCAGGTCAATATTTATGCTATTGTAAGGTAATGTTTAGCCAAAGTTTATGAAAGTATTTTGCGAGGGTGTGGTAGATTTTGCGTGGTGAAAGCTTTCAAAACTGGTATGTAGATACGGTTACAGTATCGGGCACAGGGAGGCGGAAGTTGTTGCGATAGGCTGCATAGGCTACTATTGCTCTAGGCGGGGAACGGCTGCGACTGTTTTATCGCCGCTCCTGGGGTAGCGTAGGGGTTGGTAGCCTCATAATCTACCGCGCCTACCCTTAGATGGAGGCTTATTGATCGTCCTGGCTGCTGCATGGGGGGAGTTAGTCTTCCGGGGTATGTAGCATGGAATAGATGTGTGCTGTAAGGAGTAAGCCTTCATCCAACCCTGGCTACGGCGCCCGGTTGTCTTTGGCCGCGGGCCAGCGTCTGGGCGTGGTACACAGGGTCGTTGTGATAAGTGCAACTGAGTAACAACAAGGCCCGCTGCTGTTCCAGCGGGCCTCATCGTTTGTATCTGCTTTAATCTAACTCGCCACTCTCTGCCAGTTTCACCCGCGCGGTGGGGTAGGCAATAGTAAGCGGTTCGCGGTTGGCCGCCTGCGCCTGCTGATATTCATCCTCCGCAGCGACGTAGACTACGCCATCCCCGCCACCCACCGCCACCATCCGATTTTGCCAGCGGCCCGATAGCTCTTGTACCATCACTACATCGCCGCGGACAATACTGAGTTTGGGAACGCCGATGAAGGTAATGGTGGTATGACCGTAGCCGCCGTAGCGTTCATTCACCTCTTGCTCGCTCATCTCCTCAAAGCCGTAGAACTTGTTCTGCTCCTCGCGGCTCATCTCATCCCAGTTCGGCGGGCGGCTGGCATTGATCTCCCCCAGCCGCTGCTCATAGCGGCGATGGAACTCCTCGCGCTCTTCTTCACTAATTGGCATCAGTAGTCTCCTTCCCCTTTGCTGAGAAACCTCGTGTGGCCAGCGATGGTGCGAACCTCCTTACCCAGCAGGTCGGCCAGCGCTCTAACGTTGCTACCTGACTCACCAGCCACATCAACTATCTCAATCCTACCAGCCATGTAGCGGCCGCCGGGCAACCCCTGCCTAAGCATCTCGCCAAACACCAAATCCGCTTCGTCGGCACTGACGTCAGTAATGCTGTAGAGGTTGCCTCGCCCTTTGGGGTCAGGCTGGAAGAGCATCACGCTCTCCTGATTATAACGCCTGCCCAGCAATCTTGCCAGCCGTTCAACCTGGGTGGGTAGCCCTACCACATCCACCGACAGCGCTGGTTCAAGGTTGCCTTGCCACATCCCGACCACTGGCTGCTCACTCTCGATGCTGAGGCCCAGGGTGATCGACTGCTCGTGAATGAACGCTACAAAGTCTGCACCCTCGCCCTCGCTGAAGTATTCGGGATTGACTGCCCCCAGCGTCCTTGTTGGTTGCCGGTTGCCCAGCAAGTAGGAGGTTGCCCCGATGTTGATCGTTACCTTGTCAACGCTATCCCTGTAACTAGCTGCTCCGCCGCTGTTGGCGCTCTCCATAGGCATCCCGCTGCCGTGATTCACCCCACCGCACACGCAGCGGCACCTGGCCGCTGGCCCCGGCGAATTGTAGCATCTCGAACTGCAGCTGCGGGCCATCGGTCTCTCTCCTTACTGCTATTATATCACACGGGGGCAATTCTGCGGTGCAGAATTTGCCCGCAATGCATATTTCTCTCGCCCCACCCACCAGCTTCCGAAAAGGCGCCTATGAAAATTGCATCACCACCCAGGCGCCGCGGCAATCGCATCCAGATATTGCTCGATGGTAAGCGTCAGCGGTGCCATATCGCGCGCAAACCAGAGGCTGAGGTCAGCCAGCACCCGCCAGGATAGCCCCCGCAGCAGGCGCACCCCCAGCCGGTAGTCGAGGTCGAAGGTATAGAGCGTTCCAACCAGCCTGGGACTAAGCCGGTACACCTCCAACTCTGCGCCATCAAGCGGGGCGACGGTGGCATAGTAACCGTTGGCGTGCCTGACAAACCTCGCGCCAGGGATAGTCTGCGGCGCATACATCAGCTGCCCCCAGCTGGGTAGTCCAAGCCGCGGCTGAAGGTGCTGATGAAGCGGGTAAGCGTATTTATCCGCCACCATGCCCAGCAACCGACGGGTGATGTGAAACTCGCAGCTCCCCGCCGCAAGCTCGACCATCTCCAGGTTGCAGGGATAGGCTCTCCCCAGTATTACATCGCGCCCGTACATAGCTCATCCTCCTAGTCTGCTTGGCAGTAGACCCACTGCTCATGCTGCGCTAGCTGCCACGAGAGCAGGAGCAGCCCGCTGCCCCTACAACGGTAAGGCAGTAGACCCACTGCTCTTGCTGCGCCAGCTGCCACTCACGTTTTGTGCTTGCCACATTGCCTTCGCTTCCTCAACGCGATACTTGTGGAGCTAGTCTCGCCACTCTATTATAGAACACCCGTGCTGAATAAACAATGGCCGAAGGCCGCCTTTCTACTATCCCCCAACTCAGCAGGCAATCAATAAGCGCGAGAACCCGGCTGGTCGGCTCGGACAGTTAGTCTCACGCTTCTGAAAGCCTACCCTGTGGGTTGCGGTGGGACTACTCAACTTACACGTGCAGTAGGTGCGGGCAAGTGCCAACCGTGCAGGTATACCGCTTTGATCGGGGCAGGCCAGTCTAAAGGGGTATGTATTATGAGGTGGCTGTAAGGAGCAAATCTCAATACAGGCTCGGCCCCTGCGCTCGGTTTGTCTTTGGGCGCGGGCAAGTGCCTGGGCGCGGTACTCGGGGTCGTTGTGATAGCGTTCCCGCCGCGCCTGATTTATCGCCTCTGCATTCTGGTAGTAGTTCTCACGTGAACGCTCGAGCTGCCTGGTGCGGTAAGCGCCATCCAGTAGATATCGCTCCCGCTGGCAGGCGTTGACACTTGCTCTCACCCGCTGCCAACGAACCTTCATGTAGCGGCTGCGGCAGTTCCGACACCAGCTATCACCTTTGTTGAACTCCGGGATTGGCACCCAGCGCTCCCCCACGTACTTCTCGTGGCCGGGGTTGAGGCACGACCAGGTGCCTGCTGGCGCGTTCCGACACTCCTCCAGCCACGCCCGATACTCCCGTGCGCTCATCCGCCCTCCCTTGCGCTCGTTGCACTTCGGGCAGGTGCCGCACAGGTTATTGGGGTGGTGAGTGCCGCCACGACAGAGGGGTTTCTTGTGGTCAATGTGGTGGCCAACCGCGTGCAAGTCAACCTCGCAGTAGGCGCAACGCCAGCCCTGGCGCTCAAGGACCTTCGACTGCATAGCTTCCTGTATCTCCCGCCGGGGCAGCAACTGGCTGCTGGTGCTATTAGTCTTGCCCACCTTTGGCTCTCCTCTCTGTATTCTCATCCCCATTTGTGGTTTGCCTCAACTGAGTACAACCGCCACCTTCTGCCCCTGGCGGGGCTAAGGAGGCGGCAAAAACATAAATAGCCGCCCATGTGGCGGCTTACCCCGTGTCGGGGCGGATTGCTTATGATGCTATGAATGTCTAGTACAGCACCGATAAAACGTGTGGTGTCGGATAGGGCTAGAATCCATGGCCCTTTCTCCATGCCAGAGCGAGGCAAAAGAAAACCCCGCCTGCTGGCTGGCAGTCGAGGTTTTGTAGTAGTTCGTCGCCTCGCTATTTGCCCCGGTGGTGGCCGCGCGTCTCTGTCTCGACGCGGGCCTTATAGTCAACTATGTCCTGCCGCCTCGTGTACCAGCGACCAGCGCGTTTGGTAGCTGCAATCGAGCCGCTGCGGGCCAGCTTGCCGAGATAGTTCACGTCATAGCCGAACTCGGCAGCCAGCTCCGGCAGCGGGATGAAGGCGGCCTGGGCGGTGTCGATGGCATTCAGATACAAATCCAGGCCTTGCTCCACCGCCCGCCCCACCAAATTGACGATGGGGCGGTACTTGCCCGCCAGCTGCGCCAACTGCAGGGCGGCGATGTACTCGCTGCGCCACTGACGCAGCAGAATGGCGGGAGGGTAGCCCTCCTGCATCAACATCATGTTCATCAGTAGCCGCCCCACCCGACCATTGCCGTCAACGAAGGGGTGAATGGCCTCGAATTGGGCGTGGGCGATACCAGCCCATTCGATAGGATGATAGTCTTGGCTCTCGCCCGCGACCCACTTTATCCATCGGTCGAGTAGCCCCGGCACCTCGGAAGGATGCGGTGGGGTCCAGCTGACCCCGCTGATGTACACCGCAACTTCGCGGAGTGCGCCGGGGAGAGGAATAAGACCAGCCATCACTAGGCGATGCAGGTCGAGGATGCTATTAGCATCGAGTGGCCATACTCCCCTGACCAGCTGTTCAAGGTAGTCGAAGGCACTGGCGTGGTTGGTAGTCTCGGTGTGTTCACGCAGCGTATGCCCGCCGACCGTCAACCCCTCTTCCAACACCAATCGCGTTTCCTTCAAGTCGAGGGTGTTGCCCTCGATTGCGTTAGAGTGGTAGGTTAGCACCACGCGCAGCTCGTCGTGCAGGTAGTGCAGGGTGTCAGCACGTAGTGGGCGCAAACTATCCAGCCGCCGCTTCTTGTCCGCGATGCGCTCTCCTAGCTGGCGCGATATAACAGCCATCATTATCCCCTTTCGACAGCCACTCATGATAGATTGATTTAGTGGATTATACAACAAATCAACCTATCATGCAACCTGCTCTTGCGGGCAACACTCGATCTGTTTGCCGCCCGCCTGCCCAGTCAGGCAGGCAGGTAGCGAAGTGCCTTATTGGTTAGCCAGGTTAGTGAACGGCACCAGCGCGGTGGCCGCCTTCGGGGTGCTGGCCTTCGATGCAGGCATCACCAGAGCGGAGTCGGCGCGCTGCTGCTCGGACTGCAGCGCGCCAGGCTTGGCGGCCTGCTTCTGGCCGTAGTTGTCCAGCACACGGGCGGTTATGTTAAACGTCTGCTGGTAGATGCCCAGTCGGTCGGTGTAGCTGTTGGGGCTGAGCGCGCCCAGCACGGTCACCTGGTCGCCTTCCTGCATCTCAGCGTGGGCCAGAACCGCCGGGTCGCCCCACATCGTGACCCGATGACGGCGCACAGCTGCCGCACCGCTCCACCTGATGTAGCTCTCGTTCAGCACGAAGTTCAGGCGGGCATCACTGGTCTCGCTTGCGGGGGTCAGCTGGATGTCGGTTGCTGTGCCGCGCAGCACGATGTTCGCCTTCTGGCTGTCGGCTTTGTCCGGCCTGGCGACGGCAGTGAAGATAACCTCACCGAACTTCTCAGTCACCTGGTAATACAGGCCGTCAGCGGCGGTGTAACAAACCCTGTCCACGACCAGGTTTGCAGCCGTCTGATAGGCTTGCTTCGTCTCGCCGCTCTTCTCGTCGGTGTAAGTGATCGGCTCGCCATCCTTCAGCGCGGGCCACGAGCGGTAGGTGGCATGGCCGCTCAGGGTGACCAGCATCCCCGTCTGGAGGATTTCTACCACCTGCTCGGCAAGCTTGCCAAGGATGACTGCATCGAACCATTGTGCTTTCGGCACGCGAGTGGTGCCTTCGAGCCGCGGCGGGTTCACTGCCACGTTCAGGTTGAGGACTGCGGTGGTGAGACCGGTCTGCTCATTGCTGGTGTAGCGGAAGTCGCCGCTCTCGATGTTGCCAAGATGGCCGGTAATACTCGCCTGGTTGTTCTTGTTGCCGATGCCGTTGGGGTGGGTCTTGATCTGGGTATCCATTGCTAAGATCCTTTCTCGCCCTGCTCTTGAGGGCTATGTATGGTTTAGAAGTTGTTCAGACTAGGCTAGCTTGTCGCTTCCCAGCCTGTTTACCTTGCTTCCCGACATCAGGCAAGGCGGCAGTTTGCCTTGCCGTCGGGAATGGCAGCTTGCTGCTTCGCAATCAGGCGGTTGGGTAATACGCCTCAGCAGGCTGTTTCGCTACGCTCTCCAGTTTGCAAAGCGCTGGTCTGCGGCCCCCGATTAGCGCAGTCTTCTTGTCCCCACCCGATGGGAGCGCGACAATGATTATGCGTGCCATCTTTTATCCCTACCTTTCGCTCTCGCGGCTTGTGCTCGGCTTCTCGCCTAACAGAAAGAGCCAGCCTGCCTCTCGAAGCAGACTGGCTCACGCCAGCGATATATTTGCCCCTTACTGACCGACCTGACACCAGGGCGGACGATCAGGCAGGGCTAATTGGCCTGACCGGCTGCTTACCACCGGTGCAATACGGTGGAGATCGCGATGTTCCGTGCCGCATCCCTGTTCGTGGGGTCAAGGGAACTTGCTAACGTAGAGGAACCTGCCTGCGGCGGGGGCTGCAGCTCGCCTCCGTCATGCACCACCTCTCCGCGCAGGAAAGGCAAGGCTAATCGCCTTGCCCCTGCGCGTTCTTGAGTGGCATTCTTCGCCGTTCGCGCGAAGTAGCTCTCAATCGAGCCGGCGTGGGTGAGCCGCGCGTAGACCTCTTGCGCGACCTTGAGTGCTGGCGGGCGATGCCGTCACTGAACTCCACCTCTAGCCGGTGGTGGGGAATTCCGTAGCCGACCGGCCTAACCCTCAGCTTCAAGCTGCGGTGGTTGCCAGTCGGGGTCGGCGGCCTCCCGCTGGGCCTCAGCTTCAAGGGCAGGCCAATCCTGCTTACCGACGCAGGCGCGGACCTCGCTGATGCGGCGACGAATATCCGCTATATTGTGCGGGTTGCCCAGGCGTTCGTAGATAGACAGAGCCTTTAGGTAGTAGCTCAATGCAGCTCGGTAGCGCTTCAGGGCGATGCAAACATCCCCAACATTGTTCCCAGCCCTACTCCCTGCCGCGGTGTCACCGTCGCCCAGCGCTTGGTACACACTGCCCAGATTACGGAGGCTGTCCGCCTGTGCCGGGCGGTCACCTAGCTTCCGCACAAGCTCAAGGCTGCGAGCGTTGTACTCAATCGCCTTGTCGTACTCGCCCAGCGTGTGGAATACAAGGCCGAGGTTGCCAAGGCTGGTCGCCTGCACCCGACTGTCGCCAATCTGCTGCGCAAGCTCAAGGCTGCGAGTAAGGTACTCGATTGCCTTATCGTACTCACCCAGCGCGTGGTACACACTGCCGAGATTGCCAAGGCTGAGCGCATACACCTCGCCGCTGCCAATCTGCTGCCCAAGCTCAAGGCTACGGGTGTGGTAGTCCATTGCCTTATCGTACTCACCCAGCGTGTGGTACACAAGGCCGAGGATGTCGAGGTTGTATGCCTGTCCCAGGCGGTCGCCTAGCTGCTGCGCAAGCTCAAGGCTACGGGTGCTGTACTCGATTACCTTGTCGTACTCACCCAGCGCGCGGTACATCCTGCCGAGGTTATGGAGACTTCGCGCCTGCCCCCCGTGATCACCAATCTGCTGCGCAAGCTCAAGGCTACGGGTTTGATACTCAACCGCCTTGCCGTACTCACCCAGCTCGTGGTACAAACCGCCAATGTTGCTGAGGCTGATCACCTGCCCCAGGCGGTCGTCTAGCTGCTGCTTAAGCTCAAGGCTGCGGGTGAAGAACTCAATCGCCTTATCGTACTCGCCCACCATATCGTACACATTGCCGAGGTTGTTGAGGTTTTGCGCCAGCAGCAGGCGGTCGCCTAGCTGCTGAGCAAGCTCAAGGCTGCGGGTGTGGTACTCGATTGCCTTGTCGTTCTCGCTCA
>QHBQ01000365.1 GCA_003243865.1 Candidatus Chloroheliales bacterium
GGTTCAGTCGCAAATGTTCGCACCGCACGATTCTCGCACCGCGAACGGGCCTGTGACCAAGCAAGAAGGAGCAAACCTGAACCATGCCTAAACCAAACTTTGCGGTGGCTGCCCGCGCCCGCCGCAAGCGAATAATGAAGCTGATGGAGGGGGCGAAGGGCAGCCGCAGCCGCCTCTACCGCAGCGCCAGGCAAGCGATGCTCAAGTCGCTCGCCTACCAGTATCGTGACCGCCGCGTGCGCAAGCGCGATATGCGCACCCTCTGGATCGTGCGCATCAACGCCGCCGCCCGCCTCCACGACCTCTCCTACAGCCAGTTTATCCACGGCCTGAAGCTCAAGGGCATCACCCTCGACCGCAAGGTGCTGGCCGATATGGCAGTCAACAACAGTGCTGCCTTCGCCGCCATCGCCGCGCAAGTCAAGCAGTAAAGCAAGCACCTTAGCCATCAGCAAGATTGTCGGCAGGATGGACCAGCCGCAGCGCCGCCTACCCTTTAATCTAAGCCCCCAGCGGGGGTTGGGGGAGAAATCTCGCTCCGTGCTAATGCCGAGGTTAGCATACTGTGCCTTACGTGCTTACCCCGGTATTATCGCGCTGCACCATTCTCCCCCAACCCCCGCTAGGGGCTAAGTTGGTCAACCTCTTCAATAACCATAATCACTTATGATCACCAGCTCATCCAACGACAACATCAAATACGTGAAAGCCCTGGCCCGCCGCCATATTCGCCAGCAGGAGCGGGCCTTCATCGCCGAAGGCGTGCGGCTGGTAGAGGATGCCCTCAATGCAGGCAGCTACCCTACGCTGGTGCTGTACAACGAGCCGTTGCTGGCCCGCACCGAGCGCGGCCTGGCCCTGCTTGAGCGCATCGGCAGCCCTGAAGTGTACCGCCGCGGCGGCAAGTCGGGCCTGGCGCTAACCGGCAGCGAGGCTGGCACGGTGGACAAAGCCGCGCCAACGCCCGCGCGCATCCTCGAAGTTGGCGACAAGCTGCTTGCCGAAGTGGCTGAGACCGTCACGCCGCAGGGTATCCTCGCGATTCTCCCTTTCCTCAACTGGCAGGAGTACGATGACAGTAACCCACTCTTCTTTGTCCTCGATGGCCTGCAAGACCCCGGCAACCTCGGTACGATTATGCGCTCTGCTGAGGCTGCGGGCGCCACTGCGATGCTGCTCAGTCGCACCTGCGTAGATGTCTACAACCCCAAGGTCGTCCGTGCGGCGATGGGCGCGCACTTCCGCCTACCCTTCTTTGCCGACCTCGACTGGAACGCCATCGAAGCTGGTCTCACCGAAGCGGGCATCAGCCAGGTGGTTGCCGCCACCATGCAGGCTGAGGCGGCGATCTACGATGTGGACTGGCGCAAGCCGTCGGCGGTCATTGTGGGCAATGAGGGGCGCGGTCTCAGCGACGAGGCGCTCGCGCTCGCCACCATCCGCGCCACCATCCCGATTGTCGGCAGCACCGAGTCGCTCAACGCCGCCGTGGCCGCCAGCGTCATCGCTTTCGAGGCGGCCCGCCAGCGACGAGGCATGAGGGTATCAGCCGCAAGTTAAGGTTTTACGAGGGGAGTTGCTCATATCTGTTGTAGCAACTGCGTGGGAGTCAGCACTGAAATGAAGCCAGGGATAAACTTCCTGTCTCTAGTTACGATTGCATCAAGGTTTTGCGCAATGGCGCAGGCAAGTTGCAGCTTGTCTTCGTAGTCACGACCTGGATACTTCAATGCCTGCGTTAGCTCGTGGTACGTAACTGGGCTGATGCGAAACGTTTTGAGGCACACTGCTATATCGGTAAAAGCGTGAGCTTCCGCTTGGCCACGTGTCATCGTCAGCAGTAGCTCTTTACGCACTATGTAGAACAGAGTGGGAATGGTAAAAGCAGCAGCGTAGCAGACCAACTGGCGTTTGGCATTGGCATCAAGGATCGCCTCGGCCTCTTTGATGAATGAAGGGCGTTTTAGCAGCCAGTCAGCCGCAATGTTGACATCGAGCATCACCCTCATCAACTGTATTTCTCCGTGCGATACTCATCAATCCACTGCCGCACCTCCTCATCGGTAGGTGCGGGTCTGTCACTACCGGGCC
This sequence comes from Candidatus Chloroheliales bacterium, assembly GCA_003243865.1. The sequence goes on from QHBQ01000365.1 coordinate 2,092, forward strand.
GCTGCCGGAGGTATGACACCATATCAAACGTAAGCGGCTCATCGGTGTCAGCCTCGGAAGAGACAGTGTCGGCTGCGTAGTCTGCAGTGCTGCTAATCAGTGCCTGAGCTAGCAACGACCGCTGCGATAGCGATAGCTGCATCGCCAAATTCAGCGCCTCCCAGTAAGTTTGCCACTCTGCTTCGCCTTCTCGCTGAACGCTTGTTGATTCTGTCTGCGTTTGCATTGTCTTGCCTCCTTTTTAAGCTATTACTTACCCTTGCCGTTAGCCTTGCCATCAACCTTGCCGTCGCTCTTGCCATCCTTTGGCGGGGTGAGCTTGGCGGTACGGCGGGCGGTGGCGCCTAGCTCCATTGTCATCTGGGCGAGGGGTTCGACGTGCTCGCTACCGTCGGCGTTGACGCTGCGTAGCGCCTCCGCCTCGGCGGGCAGGCGGGTGATGGTGGCGATGCCGTCACCCTCGCGCATGGACATCACCTGCACGCCCTGGCTGTCGCGGCCATAGTGGTTGACTGCCGCCGCGAACATCCGAATCACGATGCCGCTGTTGCTGATTACCACCAGGTCGTCATCGTCGTCTACCACCAGCGCGGCGGCGACCAGGCCGGTCTTGGGCGCAACTTTCATCGCGCGAATGCCACTACCGGCGCGGCTCTGGGGGCGGAACTCCTCCAGGCCGGTACGCTTGCCGATGCCCTTCTCGCTGACCACCATCAGGTCGGCGTTGGGCCGCACCAGACAGAGGGCGATGACTGCATCCTTGCCCTCCAGCCTAATGCCGTTGACTCCCACCGCAACCCGCCCCATCGCGCGTACCTCCTCCTCGGCGAAGCGGATTGATTGGCCTTGGCGGCTGATGAGCATCAGTTCGCCATGCCCGTGCGTCATCAGCACGCCGCGAAGTTCGTCACCCGGCTCCAGCACCAGCGCGATGATGCCGTTGCTGCGCACCGCACTGTATTCGTCGAGGGTGGTGCGCTTGATCTTGCCCTGCCTGGTTGCCATTACCAGGTACTCGGCGGAACTGAAGTCGCTGACCGCCACCACGCCGGTCACCATCTCGCCCTGCTCGATGCTGATCAGGTTGATCAGGGGCAGGCCCTTGGCGGTGCGGCCCGCATCGGGAATCTCGTGAGCCTTTAGCTGGTACACCTTGCCCTTGTTGGTAAAGAAGAGTAGGCTGTCAAGCGTATTGCAGAGCAGCAGATGCTCGACCGCATCCATGTCGCGGGTGACCATGCCAGTCACACCCTTGCCGCCACGATGTTGCCGCCGATAGGTGTCGTGGGGCAAGCGCTTGATGTAACCCTTGTCGGTGATCGTAACCAGCACCTTGATGTCGGGGATAAGGTCATCCTCGTTGAAGTCGCCCGCCTCATCGTCCACGATGCGGGTGCGGCGCTCGTCGCCATATTTCTCCTTCAATTCCTTCAGGTCGGCCTTGATCAGGCTAAAGATTTTCTTGGGATGGGCAAGCAGGTCTTCGAGGTAGCTGATGTTCTTCAGTATCTCAGTGTACTCATCCTCAATCTTCTTGCGCTCCAGTGCGGCGAGGCGGGCGAGGCGCATATCGAGGATCGCCTGGGCCTGCGCTTCGCTCAGTTTGAAGTTGGCGCGCAGGTTGCTCTTGGCGGTTTCGGTGGTGCGGCTCTTCCTGATCGTGTCTACAATCGCGTCAATATTGTCGAGCGCGATACGCAGACCTTCGAGGATGTGAGCGCGGTCGCGGGCCTTCTTCAGTTCGTACTTGCTGCGGCGGGTGATGACCTCGTGCCGCCAGTCAATGTAGTGCTGCAGCATATGCTTGAGCGGCAACACGCGCGGCTGGTTGCCGTCCACCAGGGCAAGCATATTCGCGCCGAATGTGGTCTGCAACTGGGTATACTTGAATAGTTGGTTCAGCACCTTGCGCGGCTGGGCGTCGCGCTTCAGTTCGACCACGAAGCGGATGCCGTTGCGGTCCGACTCGTTGCGGGTGAGCGCTACGCCGTCGAGCTTGCCGTCAGCCATCAGTTCGCTGATCTTAGCGGCCAATGCATCCTTGTCGGTCGCCATGTAGGGCATTTCGGTGATGATGATGGCGAAGCGGTCTTTGCGGATCTCCTCGATGTAGGCTTTGGCTCGCACGATGATGCGCCCGCGACCAGTGCTGTAGGCTTCCTGGATGCCACTGCGTCCCAGGATGACGCCGCCGGTGGGGAAGTCGGGGCCGGGGGTGATCTTGATCAGGTCCTCGACGGTGGCGTCAGGGTTGTCAATCAGGTAGGTGATACCATCGCAGAGTTCATTGAGGTTGTGGGGCGGGATGTTGGTCGCCATGCCCACCGCGATGCCGGATGCGCCGTTAAGCAGCAGGTTGGGCAGCTTGGCGGGCAGAACGGTCGGCTCCTTGAGTGATCCATCGAAGTTAGGGATGAAGTCTACAGTGTCCTTGTCAATATCGGCGAGGATCTCGTCGGCAATTGAGGCCATGCGGGCCTCGGTGTAGCGCATCGCCGCGGGCGGGTCGCTATCGGGGCTGCCGAAGTTGCCCTGCCCATCAATCAGCATATAGCGCAACGACCAGGGCTGGGCCATGCGCACCACCGTGTCGTAAATCGCGGCATCGCCGTGCGGGTGGTACTTACCCATTACGTCGCCGACAATGCGCGCGCTCTTGCGGTATGGGGTGTTGCGGCGGATGCCCGCCTCCTCCATCGCGAACAGGATGCGGCGATGCACCGGCTTCAGCCCATCACGCACATCGGGCAGCGCGCGGGCGAC
>QHBQ01000448.1 GCA_003243865.1 Candidatus Chloroheliales bacterium
CCTAGCGCCTACGCGCCGCCACCGCCGGGCTTCACCATCCGCGAACGCCTCGCCGACTATAACCAGCTATCTGCCAGGTGGGGCGAAGGGGTGACAGTCACTGGTGGGCAAGGCTGGCTGGTGCGTGGTATGCAAAATGGCGCTGGTGCGGCCGTCACTATCCTGCGCGATGGCACTGAGGTGGAGGTTAACAGCTTCTACATTGGCGCGGACGAGCTGCTGAGCATCGCCAACTCGCTCGCGCCGCTGCCGGGAGGTCACGCCCCGCTCGCCCTACCTGCCCCCTTCACCCTGGCGGAGATCCGCGCCCAATTGCCCATCGCGGTGTTCATCCCCACCGACCTCCCCGCTGGACTGGTCGCCGAGCCGCCCACAGTGTTCCCCCAGAGCTTCCCCGGCATGGGCGACTTCGCCACTGCGAAATACATGGTTGTAACCATCATCTATCACACCAGCAGCGGCAGCATCGCGCTAATGGTTCGCAACGGCATGGCCGACATTGGCTACTCCGACCCTACCCACCTTGACCATCCTGTACTTGCCAATGGCATTAGCGCCGACTTCATCAATCTGCCCACCAGTGAAGGCGGCCCCCTGCTACAGTGGGCGCAGGAGGGCAGCCACATTGCGATTAGTGGCCCGCAGCAGACGCGCGACAGCCTGCTCAGAATTGCGGCCTCGATGTCGAAGAGCGCGGAGCTAGGCGCAACCGAACTGCCCGCCACCCGTCCGACCCCTACCCCTGCGCAACCCGCCTTCACCCTGCTCCACCCCGCCTGGCTACCGGAGCAGAACATGAGCGTGAGCGAGTGGCCCGACCCCGGCTCACCGCAGCCGGGCGCGAATATCGTACTCTCCTTCGATACTCCCGCCACCCTGGGTCAACCGCACATTCCGCTCACCCTGCGCGAGATAAAGCGCGGGGTATACGCCGAGGGCTTGCCCGACCCGCAGGCCACCCGCGAGAGGGTAAACGGGCAGAACCTGTTCATCACTCAGCTAGGCGCTGACTGCGTGCGGATAACCTGGACGCGGAACGATGTTGATCTCACCCTCACCAACGCCTACGATGTGCAAGCCAGGCCGCGCTATAGCTGCACCCAGATGGAGCGGGTAGCAGGTTCGGTCAGGTAAAGTACGGCAATTAAAGTAACGCCCCCGCCAGCTCACGGTGCTATCGCAACCCGCCAATGGCTGCTTCGTCTTATGGATAGAGCTTGTAGGGGCAGCAGCGAAGCATAGTGGCTCAAAGGGGCGATAATGGCAGATACTGATGATGACGCAGCGGTCGAGCAGGTCGTTCCGCCGCTAACCCAGGGCGTTTCGCGGCGGGTCAGGCGCGGTTGGCTGCTGACCGCGCTTGCGGTGGCGCTGGTAGCTATGCTCGGTAGCGGCCTGGCGCTGCTGACTGGCGGCACGGTAGATGCTCCACCGCTGCACAACGCCCAGGAGATCATCGCCCGCGCCGAGGCCGCCTACAAGGCGGGCAAGGTACAGAGCTTTGCCCTCAGCCGCACCACCCGCTACCTGCCGCCCGCCTCGCGCAACGGCCCACCTCATGACCAGCAATATACCTACAGCCAGCAGCGGCTCTGGTACCAGGCCCCCCACCGCTGGCGCGATGAGACAAGCAGCGATCCGCCGGTGGATGATGCCAACCCCACCTCCCGTCACGATACCAACCTGCGCCTCAGCGATGGGGTTGACCTGTGGAGCTACTTCACCGTCACCCCCAGCGTTGGCATTCACGACCCCAGCATGGGCGCGGCGGGCGGGGTGATTGTCGGGCGGATGGCCGAGTTCTGGCATGAGCCGCCCACTACCCCGCTACTCGGTTATGTGCTGAACTCGTCGGTCTCATGGCAAGAGCTGCGCAACTGCTATACGCCGGTGCTCTCCGGCACCACCACCATCGTTGGCAGGCCCGCCTACATCATCAGCCTCGGTACCAGCCACGCCTCTTGCGGCCAGAGCATGGCCGACACCTCCGGCGGGCGGCTAGTCTGGCTCGACCGCGAGACCTACTTCGTGTTGAAGGATGAGAGCTACAACCAGGCGGGCCAGCCGGTATCCAGCGTGGAAGTGACCGCCATCCAGTACAACCAGCCGCTCGACCCCGCGCTGTTCAGCTTCACCCCGCCGCCTGATGCCAGCGTGGAGGACAAGCGCCCCGCCACCGCTAAGGGTGCGACCCAGCTGCGCCATGACGTGCTTCAGGTGGCAGACCGGCTCTACTTCGCCACTTTCCTACCCACCACGCTCCCCGTCGAACTCGCCCCCTTCTCGCTAGGCTACTACCAGCCCGCCGCGCAGCTAACCCTGACATATATGCCCCGTAGTGAAATCACCCAGCCAAAGGGCCAGGGTCTGCTCAATATCTACGAGCAGCCGGTAGTCAGCAACACTTTGAAGATGTGGCAGCAGAGTGCCATCCCCATAGACGTGGGCAGTAGACCCGGCTGGCTGCGCCAGAGTAGCCGCGACCAGGACGGCAACGGCAGCGATGCGGCGGTTATGCTCGTACTGAGCGATACGATGGTGACGGTCACCAGCAGCGCCTACTCGACCGACCAACTGCTAGCAACTGCCGCTTCGCTCGCGCCGCTCCCCCCTGGCCTGCCGCCCGCCAGCCGCCCCACTGCCACTCCCGCGCCAGTGCTGCCCACGCCGGTGCCAACCGCCAGCGATGAGGCGCTCGTCCCCGCGCCGCCCGCCCTCTCCACTGCTGATCTGCCCAATGCAGATGCCACCAACCAGCCCCTACCAACCATCGCCACCAGCCCCACGCCCAACCCGGAGATCGCCGCCCCCTTCTTCGGCGCGAACCCCCGCCACATCCAGATGCTCTCTCCCACTGAGGGCTGGGCGGTCGGCTATGGCATCTTTCACTACCACGCTAGCCGCTGGTTTAAGGTTGACGGGCTGAAGGCTGACTACGCGCCGCTCGATATCGCCATGCTATCGCCCACCGAGGGCTGGGTGGTGGGCAGCGTGAGCAACGCCAGCCTGAGAGGACTGATCCTGCACTACCAGGCGGGAGTCTGGACCAGAGTTGACGCGCTGACCACCACCCTGCCGCTACGCAGCATCGCGATGAGTTCGGCGGACGAGGGCTGGGCGGTCGGCGAGATGAACGGGGGTTACGGTTGCAGCATGTATCACTACACGGCGGGTCACTGGCAGGCGGTGGACTGCCCGATCAGTGTGCCGCTCAACCGCGTGAGGATGCTGTCGGCAGACGACGGCTGGGCGGTGGGCGAGGGCGGCGCGATCCTCCACTACACTGCGGGCCGCTGGCAGGTGGTCGCGGGCTTCGGCAGCGACTACTGGCAGAACGCGCCCAACCGAGGCCCCACTAAGGGACACCTGGCCGATTTGCAGATGCTCTCGCCTACCGAGGGCTGGGCGGTGGGCAGCGAACCCGGCCTATTCGGCGGCTATCATGCGGTGATGCTCCACTATCACGCGGGCGTTTGGCAAGCGATGAGCGGCTCGGACAACGTGTCACTCAGCGGCGTCTCCTTCAGCGCGCCAGACGACGGCTGGGCGGTGAGCGACAACTACAATTATACCCCGGACTTCCCCGCCACGCTTATGCGCTACCACGCGGGAGCATGGCAGGCAGTGGACAGCCCCAACGACGCGCCCCTCGCCTGCGTGCAGATGCTCTCGGCAAGTGAGGGCTGGGCAATGGGTGACAGCGCCGCGCTGCACTACCAGGATGGCCGCTGGACGGTAGATAATGGTTTCATCAGCACCAGCGTGGATGCGCTGACCATGGTTTCACCGACGGAAGGCTGGGCGGTTGGCAGCTTCGGCGCAGTCCAACACTACACGGCTGGCCACTGGCAGCGGGTGAGTAGCCCGACGGTTCATGACCTATCTGCCGTTTCGTTTGCCAACCCTGGCGATGGCTGGGCGGTGGGCGACAACGTTATCCTGCACTACACTGCGGGCGGTTGGCGCAAGGTAGCCAACCCCGGCGGCCACCGCCTCTACAGCGTGCAGATGTTGTCACCGGCTGATGGCTGGGCGGTGGGGGAGTATGGCACCATCCTACGCTACCAGAACGGGCAGTGGGCGGCGGTGGCCAGCCCGACAAAGGACAGCCTGTTCGGCCTCTCCATGGTTAGTGCCGCTGACGGTTGGGCGGTCAGCCTGAACAACACCACGAGCGGCTCGGCCCCGGCCACCTACCTGTCGAGCATCCTGCGCTACCAGGACGGGCGCTGGGCCAAGGTTAGCATTCCTGGCGCGATCAGCGTCACGAGCATCCAGATGAGCGGCCCCGATAATGGCTGGGCAGTGGGCCAGGTCAGCCTGCACTACCAGGGCGGGCAGTGGCAGCTAGTCCCCAATCCCACCGGCGCAACGGTGCGCCGCGTGTTCGCCTTCAGTAAGGGCGATGCCTGGGCGGTGAGCGACGGAGGCCAACTGCTGCGTTATCAGAACGGCGTGTGGCAGAATGCCGCCAGCCCGCCGCGCGGCTACAGCGCCTTCATGGTGGCGGCAGATGATGGCTGGGCGTTCAGTATTATGGGCGAGGTGCTACGCTATCAGAATGGGGCGTGGCGCAAGACCGCAGGCTGAACCTCTCGCAATATAGCGTACTTTGAGGATGTTGCCGGGCTGTGGGCCAACCTGCAGTATGCGCCAGTCCGATCCAGACTGATGACCGTTGACCGCTCGCTTGCGCTTCAGCATCAATCCTCGTCCTTGCCTGCCAGCTTCACCCGCTCGGCAGGGTAGGCGATAGTCAGCGGTGCGCGGCCCTCGCGCTCTGCCTGCTGGTATTCGGTTGTATCGGCGACATAAACGAGACCATCCGCTGCGCTTACCACCCGTATCTGGTTACGCCATGCGCCGGAGACTTCCTGTACCATGACGATGCCGCCCGGTTTGATGCTGCGGTGAGAACCGCCGAGCGGGATGATGATCGCGTGACCGTATCCACCATAATACTCTGTGACTTCTGCGGGGGTAAGCTCATGCACACCCTGCGCCTCAAACCAGGCATCCTGCTCTGCATTGGTCATTTCCTCCCAGGGTTGGGGCAGGCTGGCGGCCAGTGCCTGCTCATCCTCAAGCACGCCGCGCACCAACTCCTCGACCCTCTCGGGATCTGGTGGTTCGGCACCGAGGCGGGCGAAATCCCCCCTTGCCGTCATCTCGGCTATCACCTGGGTTACATCCTTAGCTTGCTTCACCATCATCCTCCTCCCGTGGACCCTTCCACTCGTAATCCTTGCCCTCGGCCTTGCCGGGTTCGCCGCCTTCCAGCAAGATGATCCTCGCCCTGGTTCGCTCAAGCCGCTTGCCCAGGCGGGCGGCTAGCGCAGTGATGCGCTCCCGCCAGCTACCCTCACTATCTGCAATTTCCATGCGGCCATCTATGTAGCGGCCACCATTAACTTCAAGTATCTCCATCGCGGCGATCGCGCGACCGACTTCTCCCTGACCGATGTCTGTGATGTTGTAGAGGAATTGGTGGGCATTGGGGTCAGGAGCGACTATCAGCATCGCATATTGTTTGTAGTTGCTGCCAATCTGTTTGGCAAGCGCAACAATGTCCGCTTCGCTGCCGATTACTTCCACTGAGGCGCTAGGCTCAAGCTCAACCGGGCTGGCTGGGTCGTTCTGCCATACGCCCATCGCCCGCTGAAAAGAGACAACTTCAATGCCCAGCGCCGCAGCCCAAGCCCGAATATCAGCCTGAAATTGCTGGAACTCGGCACTGGTGAAGTAAGCAGCGTTGAACTCGATAAGGTTGTGGGCCGGAGCTTTGGTGTACGAAGTGCCGCCCACGCTGGCGCGGATGCGCCCACCACCTTTGCCGCCTACGCCAGTTCCTCCGCTCCTGCGTCCACCCGCTCTGCTCCCGCGTCTGCCTATTCCGCTTCCGCCCGCACCGCCCGCCGCGCTCATCTTTGCGCCTGAACCGTGGTTCGCACCGCCGCATACGCAGCGGCAGCGAGCCTTACCTGAGCGCGAATTGTAACACCGCGAGCTGCAACTGCGGGGCATGCGCCTCTCTCCTCGCCTGCCATTATATCACTAGGTGGCAATCTCTGCCACTGCGAAAGATTAATATCACTCTATCTGCCGGAATTCTAGCACAAGTGAGCGGGAATAGTGATACACCACAGCGGCTAAAGCCGCGTAGCTTCCCGGTGCAAGCATCGGGCTACGTTGATAGCGAATACCAACGGGCGGTATCATAACGCCGACTACTGGCCCGCAGGCCAGATACTTGGTGCGGATATTCATCGAGCCAACCCCGTCGCGGTGGTAGCTGAAGCCGCATGGCTTGCAAGCGTAGTTTCTACCCTTTGGTTTGTAGCGGTTGCTACATGAGGGACAGGATTTGGTGGTATATGCTTCATCCACCAACGCCACCTTCATCCCCAACCGTTCTGCTTTGTAGGTAAGGTAGAAACGGGTCTGGCCCGCTGACCACTGATGCAACTTCTGGTTGGCCGAATGTCCGTAGTCTAGCTCATGGCGAATGTCCCTAACATCGCCGATCGCTAGGGTGTGTACGCCTCTCTGCTAACCTCTTATCTTGTTCCCTTCTACATAGGAGCAAAAACGCTTAAATTGTTCGTGCGTATAACCTTTCAACAATCCTTCTGCCAAGTTGCAATTTCGGCATACAAAACCACGAACCTCGCCGTTTGTATGGTCATGGTCAAGATAACCTGTTTGTAGGCTAATTTGGCTTCCGCAAGCCGCGCATTCTTCGTGTTGGTTGAACCATAGAGTAACTATTTCATCTGCTGTTATCTCTGGACTTGCGTAGCCTTTTGACTTAGCAGTTTGGCGTGCCGCTCGAAGTAGATGTTTAGCACGGCCCAAAAAGCCAGTTCTACCGTCGCCGCGTTTGACTTGCTGTACATTGTTGTTCTTGCATTGTCGGCATATCCAAAGACCTTTCCTAGACAATCTCTTCCTAATCATCCATTGCGCGAAATCGTTAGATTTCCCAATTTCTGACGGCAATATACCTGAATGCTTGCAAACGAAATCCCACAGTTGCCCTGGTTGCTGTTTTGGTCTACCTTGAGTGTTCATTTTACCTCAACCTTCTTACGCACAACCCGCCAGAAGGTGGTGATGGTTAGCGAATAGACCCGTCCTGCCTCTAGTGCCAGCGCATCCAGTTGCTCGGATTTGGCAATATGCTGTTTGCGAACGGTGTAGTTCATGTTGATATTATAAAACATCTGTGCTAAATATACAAGCTGGCTAAAGCCAGCAAGAAAAGCCGCGCCTAACCACGCCCGCTAAAGCGGGGTGGCTTGCGGCGGGCTTAATTCGGTCAGAGCGCACGTTAGTGGGTATGGTTCGCCCGCGCCTACCTTGTATAGCAATATCCAAGACTATCAGCAGCGAGTTGCTATTAAGGCTGCCGGTTCCCCGCGCCCGAACTCGACATCGATCTCTCTGCCCAACAAGTCGCCTAGCACCCCCTTCATATCGGCCTCATAGCGCCGCTCGAAGGTTTCGGCCACCCCAACGGCGGGGCTGGCGAGATGCACGCGATCCTCAGTACAGGCGACCAGCCGCACGTGCTGTAGCCACAGACCCCACGCGGAATCGGATACCGACCCGCGCAGTCGTTCTAGTGCCGCCTGCCACAGTGCCAGGGTGTCAGGAGTGAGTGCTGGCTGCTCCGTGTTGTGCGCCGAGTCGGCCCCTAGCGTTGTCTCCACCTCCTGCTGCGGGGATACCCCTCTCAGCCCCCAGAACGGCTGCTGCTCGGTTATAGTGGGCGAACCAGTCTGATGCCATGCCGATATACCGGTGGTAGGATAGTCGGGCGGAGCTTCACCAGCTGCGAGCCGCGACAACACGAACCCCGCGCGGTTCTTGAGAGAGCTTTGGCGAAGCGCGTAGCGCACCCAGGCGCGGATAGTCTCCGCATCGTGCCTCCGCACCAGCTCCTCCGCCACCGCCCGCCGCACCCCAACGCCAGCAAGCGAGGTAACTGCCTGCCGGTAGTTGGCATCGTCCCCCGATGCGATAAGTAGCCCATCGCCATTGGGCGGGGGCGGGTCGGCGGGCGCAGTTCCCCCGAAAGCAGCTCTGCGGGTGTCTACACCACCAACCCTGTTTGTTTGTTGATTCTTGGTTATTGAATCTGGGATTCTTTCTATTTGGCTATCACGGCTGATACCCCTCGTCGGGGCTTGGCTACCACTCACAGCCTGTTGAGGGCTATCACCGGCGCGCCCCCTCGAC
>QHBQ01000454.1 GCA_003243865.1 Candidatus Chloroheliales bacterium
GGCTACCCCGATGGCACCTTCCGCCCCAACAACAACATCCGCCGCGATGAGATGGCCCAGATCGTCTACAAGGGGGTCACCACGCCGTAGCAGATTGCAGATTGCAGATTAACAACAGCGTAGGGGCGCACTGATGTGCGCCCTTGCTGATTAGTGGCGTTTCGGCTCGCTAGCTTAGTGACCGCAAAGTTCGGGGTGAATCATGTTGTTCACTTGTGCGCTAATGCACCGGAGGTGATTCGGCTGCTTATACCAAATAGGGGTTACATAGTTACGCCCCGCCAGACACATCTCTGTAGGGGCGAATTGCTGTTCGCCCTGCTGAACTATTGACCGCCTGTGATATAATCTGCATTGCTGGTGGGTGCAACTTTGTGCGCCCCTGGTTGCTTGTAGTTGAGCAAGCCCAACAGACCAGCAAGTAAAACCTGCCTGCAAGCGCAGCGTTGCGCAGCGTAGGCAAGCGCCATCTGTACGATGGTAGAAAGGCGAGAACAAAGTGAGCAATCGCGTAATTCCGAAGTGGCTGGCAGGCGCACTGGTCGCCATGCTGGTTCTCAGCGTCATCTCGGCCATCAACACGGCGCAGGCCGCGCCTTCGTTTTACCCGCTGGATGCACCAACCAACGGTAGTGTCCAGAACAAGGCATCCCAGGGCGACAAGCCTGCGCTGCCCGACGAAGCCACCCCAACCCCCCCTGCTCCATCCAACACCCCGACCCCGCCCGCAACCCCGACCCCCGCACCCACCAACACCACCGCGCCCACCGACACCCCTGGCGTGCCAACTCCAACCGACTGCCCCAACCCCTTTAGCGACATCGGCGGCAACATCTTCTATACCGCGATTCATTATCTCTACTGTCGTGGCGTGGTCAACGGCACCGACCCCACCCACTACTCACCGGCTGGCACTTCCACCCGCGCCCAGTTCGCTAAGGTGGTGGTGCTCGGCTTCAGCATACCGTTCTACACTCCCGCTAGCCCCGACTTCACCGACGTGCCGCCCGGCTACTTCGCATACGCGTACATCGAGACCGGCTTCCACGCGGGCATCCTCAGTGGCTTCGACGCCCCTGGCTGCACATCGCATAGTGCAACCTACCCTTGCTATCTGCCCAACATTCCGATTACCCGCGCCCAGCTTACCAAACTGGTGGTCAACGCGGCACAATATCCACCCTTTACCCCCACCGGCGGCGGGCAGACCTTCAGCGATGTGCCGAATACCAACATCTTCTACGTCAGCATCGAGACAGCGCACAACAAGGGGGTAATCAACGGCTACCCCGACAACACCTTCCGCCCCAACAACCCCATCCGCCGCGATGAGATGGCCCAAATCGTCTACAAGGGTGTGACCACTCCATAACTCAGGCATGAGGTACGAGGCATGAGTAAAGACAAAGCCGCCCTGCACAAGCAAGGCGGCTTTGTTCACTTGTACACTAATGTACCAGGGGCGATTCGGCTGCTTACTTGCTACCTTACCCCACTCATGCTTCATGCCTTCATCTCCGCTTCGGCATCGTCGCACCAAAGTAGAACAGCCCGACGCTGACCAGGATCATTGCTGCGCCGACCCAGCCCCATAGCGGTTGGCCGGTCATGTAGCTGTGATATAGGGGGTTATCAAAGGGTAGCAGCCGCGTACCCTGGATGAGGAAAACCGCTCCACCTAGCAGACAAATTACTCCCAGCCCCAACAGGACATTACGCATCGGTTGCCTCCGTGGCCGCTAGAGGCAGATTGAGTTGGCTGAAGAGAAAAGTCCAGGTATCGGCGTACTCGGCGACCTGCTTGTAGAGCGGCTTGCCGATGCCATGACCGGCCTCCTCCTCCATCCGCAGCAGGATGGGGTAATCGGACACGCTAGCGGCCTGCAACGCCGCCGCCATCTTGCGGGCGTGCAACGGGTCTACACGACTGTCGGACACTGCCGCATAGAGAAGTACCGCCGGATAATCAGTGCCAGGCTTGACCCGATGGTAGGGTGAGTAGGCGTGCAGGTAGGCGAACTGGGCGGAGTCTTCGGCGCTACCATATTCCGGGATCCAGAGGCGGGCGATACGGAAGAGATGATAGCGGAGCATATCGAGTAGCGGCACGCCGCAGACGACCGCGCGGAACAATTCGGGCCGCTGCGTCACCGCCGCACCGACCAACAACCCACCGTTGCTGCGCCCCTCGATTGCCAGCCGGTTAGGGCTGGTATAGCCCGCGTCAATCAGGTACTCGGCAGCGGCGATAAAGTCGTCGAACACGTTCTGCTTCTTGTCAAGCATTCCGGCGCGATGCCAATCCTCGCCAAACTCGCCGCCACCGCGCAGGTTCGCTGCCGCGTAGACTCCACCGCGCTCCAGCCAGGCCAGGATGGTGCGGGTAAACAGCGGGGTGCGGCTGATGTTGAAGCCACCATAGCCACTAAGCACAGTGGGATTGTTGCCGTTCAGCGTAAGACCTTTCGGCGCAACGATGAACATCGGGATGGGGGTGCCGTCCTTCGAGTTGTAGCGTACCTGCCTGACCTCGAACTGGCTGGTGTCCACTGGCGCTTCCACCTTGGCCCAGACCTTCAACTCGCTATTCTCAAGCTGGTAGCGGTAGACGGTCGGCGGGGTGGTGTACGACTCATAGCCGATGTAGACCGCCATACCGTTCCACTCGCCGCCCAGGCCGGTAACGCTGCCGAGCGGCGGCAGCGCAATGCTGCCCTCGCGCGTGCCGTCAAGCTGGTGGACGCTAACGCTGGAGCTTACCGCGTGCAACTCGTCGAGGATGAGCCGTTCGCCGACGATGCTGAACCCGACGATAGTGGTATCTTGCCGCTCAGGGATAATCTCACGCCAGTTCTCCCGCTGCGGTTGGTTCAGGTCAACGTCCATTATCCGATAGTGCGGCGCGCTCTCGTTGGTCAGGATATAGAGGTGATCGTGCAACATCTCGCCATAGAAGATGGCGTCAACCCCTTCGACAATGGGGAAGAGTTCGCTGTCCGGCTGGCTCAGATCGCGGACGTAGAGAGAACTCTGCGACCAGCCGAGGAAGGCCATCACCAGCAGCCAGCGGCCATCGGGCGACAGCGACACATTGATCTCCTCGGTCATTTCGCGGCCCGCGCCAAACAGCTTGGCATCACTCTGCCAGTCATCGCCCAGGCGGTGATGATAGAGGTGCTGGTGGTAATTTTCCTCACCGGCAGGCACCCCCCCAGGGGCGGGATAACGGGTATAGTAGAAGCCGCTCCCGCCCGGCTCCCAGGCCAGTGAGCAGTAGCGGGTGCGGGGGATCTGCTCGGTCAGCCGCTTGCCGCTGTCCACCGCCAACACATAGAGGGTACTCTTCTCGTCGCCGTGTTCGCTGTAGCCGTAGGCGAGCAGCTTGCCGTCGTCGGAGGGATACCACCAGTCGAGCGCGACGGTGGCCTGCTGATGTGCAGTGTTCGGGTCGAGCAGCACGCGGTCGGCACCGCCCACGCCGTCACGCACGTACAGCGCGGGTTGATTCTGTTCGCCCTCGCGGCGGGTGTAGAAGTGGCGCTCGCCGCGCACAACAGGCGTGCCGAGCGTGCCGATGGCGATCAGTTGGCGCATCCTTGCTTCGAGCGCTGATCGCCCCGCTACCGCGTCCAGCACGCGGCGGGTGTGCTCATTCTGCGCCGCGACCCACGCGCCGACCTCCGCGCTGGCATCGTCCTCCAGCCAGCGGTAGTCGTCGCGGATCTGCTGCCCGTGTATGGTTTCTACTACCGTCTCCCGCTTGGTGGCGGGGTGGTTATATGCTCGTGTGGTCATAGTGTTCCTTCGGTTCTGTTTTGAGTTCGACATTAGTATAACCCAACCATGAGCTTTAGTCAAAAGGGGCGAACAACGCTTCAGCCCTCCACCGCTAGGTATGCACATAACCTCCCTTGCCATTTTCGCCGAAGTATGGTATATTATGGGGGCAACAGTACCGCGGGGTGTGGCTCAGCCCGGTAGAGCGCTGCGTTCGGGACGCAGAGGTCGCGCGTTCAAATCGCGCCATCCCGACCCCTTATCGGCGACCTGGAACACGGGTCGCCGTTTCTATTGCCCCACTACCACCCCTTACCCAGGAGGCTGGGCGGGGATCAGTGCTACCAATCAATATCTTGTTGTCAGAGCGCTAGTTTAAGGAAGGTTCATGATTCGCACAGTTGTAATCTTCGTCTCGATCATCGTGATGGCAGTGCAGAGCTACGTTGCGCCCTAC
This sequence comes from Candidatus Chloroheliales bacterium, assembly GCA_003243865.1. The sequence goes on from QHBQ01000454.1 coordinate 4,235, forward strand.
CAGTCCACCTTCACGTCACTGCCCACCGCTACCGCCGTCACCGCCCTACCTGCGCCGACCAACCCCCCAGCCGCAACCCCCGACGCTGCCCACCTTACCACCGAGGCGGCGGTGCGTGACACCGTTGTTCCTCACGCCGATACCCTTGCCCTCACCTCACGGCTGAAGCTGAACGGTCAGCCCGTTCCCGCTACTAGCAACCAGACTGCGCCCGACCGCAAGGTGGGCAGCCGCGAACAGTTCTGGATGAGTGACATAACCGCGCGCCGCTTCTACACCATCACCGCACAGCTTGTCGCCAAATCAGACCACGCCTATATGTACGTTGCCACCGGCTACCACGTCAACGTCGCCGACTTGCAGCGCTCGCTACAAACCTTTGAAAGCAAGATCTATCCCACCGACCACAAATACTTCGGCAGCGAGTGGACGCCCGGTGTGGACAACGACCCACGCATTACCATCCTCAACGCACCAATCAGCGGCGCGGGCGGCTACTTCTCCGAGGCTGACGAGTTCCTTCCGCCGGTCAACCCCTACAGCAATATGCGCGAGATCATCTACATCGCCACCCCGCCCGGCAATGACAACTACGACGGCACCCTGGCCCACGAGTTTCAGCACATGATTGAGTTCCACGAGAACCCCGCCCAGGGCGTGTGGCTGAATGAGGGTGCATCAGAACTGGCAATGTGGCTGAATGGCTACAGCGTGGGCGGCACCGATAGCTACTTCCTGCTCAACCCCGATACCCAGCTTGACGCCTGGGGCAGCGACCCTAACCTCTCAATCGCCCACTATGGCGCGGCCTACCTCTTCCTTCGCTATCTCACCCATCTCTACGGTCCTGACTTCATTCATGAGATTGTGCAGTCGCGGCAGGCGGGCGTCCAGTCAATCGAGACCGCGCTGAAGCAGCACGGTGAGCAGCGCGACTTCAACAGCGTGTTCAAGGATTGGGTGGTTGCCAACTGGCTGAACAATCAGTTCAGCAACGACCCCCACTACGGCTACGGTGACAACGGTCTAATCAACGTGCAGCGCAAGATTACGATTGACACCTACCCCACCAGCCGCCAGGACAACGCCCATCAATACGCCGCCCGCTACTATGAACTCAGCGGCGACGGCAGCAACGTGACCATCGCCTTCAGCGGCACCAACACGGTCAAGGTAATCGGCAACCAGCCTCACAGCGGCAGCCACGAATGGTGGAGCAACCGCGACGACGCGGTGGACAGCACCCTCACCCACGACTTCGACTTCACCCGCGTCAGCGGCCCGCTTAGTCTGAATTACGCCGCCTGGTACGACATTGAAAAGGGCTTCGACTACGCCTATGTGGCTGCCAGCAGCGACGGCGGCAAGACCTGGCAGACCCTGCCTGCCACCCATACCTCCGACTACAACCCCTACGGCAATAGCTACGGCAACGGCTACACTGGTGTCAGCGGCAGCAACAGCACCGACGCCAGCAAGGCGCAGTGGCTGAACGAGAGCGTAGACCTTGGCGCCTATGCGGGCAAGCAGATCAAACTGCGCTTCGAGATGATCACCGACGGCGCGTACAACGCCCAGGGCCTGGCGATTGACGACATCAGCATCCCCGCAATCGGCTACAGCGACAACGCCGAGCAGGGCGATGGCGGCTGGCAGGCGGCGGGCTGGCTGCGCATTGATAACACCATGCCGCAACGCTACTTCGTACAGGTCGCCGAGGTGATGGCTGCTGGCAGCTACAAGGTGGTGGACCTGCCAGTAGGTGCCGACGGTAGCGGCAGCCTGACCATCCCCCACCTCGGCACCGATGTACAGTCCGCCACCCTGATCGTTGCCCCCTACGCACCGAAGACCACCCAGCAGGCTAGCTACACGCTGGATTTCAGCACGAAGTAGAACACGAGTCATCCCGAACTTTTCAGTAGCTAGAGGCAGCATGACGCAAGCACGCTAGACTAAAAGCCCCCAGCGGGGGTTGGGGGAGAAAAGTTGCCACGCCGTCATGTTTGCCGTAAGTAATTTCCGCTAGGGTTAGCATTGATACTTACGTTAGCATGGTTGCAGTGGCGAGATTTCTCCCCCAACCCCCGCTGGGGGCTTTAGTTGGTTGCTGCTTCACCCCGCTGGCTCATCTGTCGTTAACAAACTTCCGGATGCCTCATGCCTCGTGCCTGATGCCTAGCGCAACGGCGTAATAATCGCCATATACACAATCTGGGCCATCTCGTCGCGCTGGATGGAGTTATCGGGGCGGAAGGTGAGGTCCGGGTAGCCAGCGAGGATGCCCTTGTGGTAGGCGGTTTCGATGTAGCCGTAGAACGGGTGCGCGGGCGGCACGTCAGTGAAGTCCGGGCTGGCCGGGGTGCTGATCGGGTAGTGGGCGGCATTGACTACCAGTTTGGTGAGTTGCCCGCGCGTGATCGGAATGTTGGGCAGGAAGCAAGGGAAGGTTGCGCCTAGCTGGGCGCACTCCGGTGCGGTGAAACCGCTGATGATGTTGGCATGGTAGGCGGTCTCAATGTAACTGTAGGCGAAATGGCTAGGCGGCACATCGGTGAAGGTCTGGCCGCTGTATGGGGTGAACATCGGGATGCCGAAGCCAGCCACTATCAACTTGGCGAACTGGCCGCGACTGGCGGTATTGCTGGGGCTGTAGGTGGTCGCGCTAGTGCCATTCACTACCCCATGACAATATAGCCAGTGGATCGCCGTGTAGAAGGTATTGCCGCCGATGTCGGTAAATGGGTTGGGGCAGTCGGTAGGGGTTGAGCCGGGGGCTGGCGTATTGGTAGGTCCTACGGTCGGTGTGGCGGCGGGCGGTGCAGTGGGAGTGCTGCCGCCGTTCGGGTTGATTGTGATATCGCCCACCATGTGATCGCTATCCACATGGTAATCGCACTGATAGTGCAGCAACCCAGCGGTGGTGAAGGTGTAGCTGAACACCTGTCCCGGTCTGAAATCGCCAGTGTCGAACAACCTGCTGCTCACGGTATGAAGATGAGCGCCGTTATTGGTCCACACCACCGTGGTGCCGACGCTGATGGTCAGATTACCCGGGTTGAAGGAGTTGTCCACCACATTCACATTCACCACCATTGGCGACCGCCCCTGTGGGTTGGCGGTTGCATTGTAGTAGGTACCCACCTGGGCCACAGCGGCATGGTGGACGTGTTCGTTGCTTCCACCGAATGCGGCTAGTGATGAACCAGCCAATGCCAGGCTGGCGACGAATAGCAGAGCAGCGCCAACCAGCAGCGGCAGCGCGCGCGATTTGTTAGTTGTGGTCATTGTTCATCCTTTCTCCTGAGCGAATCCATGCTCTACCCAACCCGACCTGTTGACTGCCGTGCCTGCTGATGCGGCGTTAGCTGATTGATACAGAACCCGCCATATACGTAACATATACTCCACATCAACGTTTGCAGATCTGTGGAGGTTCGCTATGCTGAACTGGATTGGCCGACAACGGCAGCGGGTGCAAGCAATGTGGCGCCAGGAGGGCATCAACCCAGATGAGATCACCAGTATCCTGCCGATTGCAGCGGATGAGAAGCACTCGTCCCCACCGCGATTGTTGATAGTGGACGATGACCTGTTTATCGGGCGGCTGATGAGTGATGCGCTGGGGCCGTATTACGATATTGAGGTTGCCTTCAACGCGACTGAGGCGGGCCTCACCATCGAGCGCCGTTCCCCCGACCTGATCATCCTCGATATCATGATGCCCGGCCAGGATGGGCAGGAGATCGGCAACCAGTTGCATCACGATGCCCGCACCCGCCAGATACCGTTCATTATCGTCAGTGGCGACCGCCGCATCGCCCAGAAGGCCGCTGCCGCTGGTGCTGCCGCTTATCTTGCCAAGCCATTCGATATTGATGCGCTGGTCGCGCTGGTTGCCCGCGTGCTGGCCGAACACCAACCTCAAACCGGATGATACACCTTCTCTATGAAACTTGCAATCGAAGCAATCAGCGGGGCGTATGTCAATGCGCCCCACACCCCATCCTTCATCCTTCATCCTTAATCTTTAATCCTTAACCTAAATACTTCACTTGCTGGCCGATCGGCAGCACCTCAATCCAGGTGTTGCCCCGATTGAACTGCATCTCCGCGCCGTTAGCGGCGAGGAAGCGGAGGGGCATACCAGGGCCGCCCTTCTGCCACTTGCCCGC
>QHBQ01000354.1 GCA_003243865.1 Candidatus Chloroheliales bacterium
TGGTGGACCCCGACAGCGGCATCGTCACCGAAACGACCCACGAGCTATACGGCCAGAGCGTGGCGGGCAAGGTGCTGGTCTTCCCCACCGGCAAGGGCAGCACGGTGGGCAGCTACACTATCTATCGGCTGAAGAAGAACGGCCATGCGCCCATCGCGATCATCAACCGCGAGAGCGAACCGATCGTCGCAGTCGGTGCGATTATCAGCAACATCCCGATGGTGGACGAGGTTGACATCAGCCAGATTCGTACTGGCGACCATGTGCGCGTTGACGGCGTCAGCGTCAGCATCAGCCGCGAGGCGAGGCCGTGACGCGGCGACGCTTGAGCCTGGTGGCCCGCGAACCGGCCCGCCCCAGTAGCCTCGGTCTCACCTTTGTCAAGCTGGGCGGCTCAGTGATCACCGACAAAACCACCGCCGACACTCTGCGGCCCGATAACCTTGCCCGTCTCGCTGGCGAAATAAAGACGGCGCTCGATCAGGCCGACGCCGAAGGGCGTAACCTGGCGGTGCTGCTGGGGCATGGCGGTGGCAGCTTCGCCCACTTCCCCGCCCGCCAGTACAAGGTGCGGCTCGGCTTGCAGTCGGGCCTGCCTGACGCGCAAGCCTGGCGCGGCTACGCGGAAACCCACGCCGCCGCCGCCCGCCTCAACCAGCACGTGGCTGCCGCCTGCCTCGCCGCTGGCCTGACTGCGGTTGCCTACCAGCCATCGGCCAGCGCCCTTGCCCGCGATGGGCAGCTCTTCTATCTCGAAACCGACCCGCTGCGCGCCCTGCTGCAAGCGGGCGGCCTGCCAATCGTCTACGGAGACGCCATCCTCGACGATATGCGCGGCTTCACCATTGCCAGCACCGAGCAGCTATTCGTCTACCTTGCCCGTAGCGACGACCTCACCCTCCGCCCCCGCCGCATTATCCTGGTCGGCGAAGTGGGCGGCGTGTTCAGCGCCGATCCGCTGCGCCAGTCGGATGCCCGCCTCATCCCCACCATCAACGCCGCCAACCTGGAGCGGGTGCGCGGGATGCTGGGCGGTTCGCGCGGGGTGGACGTTACCGGTGGGATGCTCACTAAAATCGTGGAGATGTACGCGCTGGTGCAGAGCGTGGATTCGCTTCAGGTGCAATTGATTGATGGCACCACCCCTGGCCTGCTCCATCGCGCCCTGCTCGGCGAACCAGTCGAAGGCACGATTATTCGCCGCTTATGATCTACGTGTGGTATAATAAAGAGTACAGCAGGGCGAACAGCAATTCGCCCCTACTCAGAACCCCAAGCTATGACAAGTTTGCTTAATGGCCGCTATCTCAGCCGCCTACTGGTTGCGTTTATCCTCTACACCGCGCTGATCATGATCTTCTTCGCCCTCGGCAACATGGGCGAAGACTTCAGCAAGTGGTTTGGGCAGGCGTTGCTCATCTCCGCCGCTTCGTTTGTGGTGATCGTCTTCGTGATGAACTTCGCCACCTTCATGTCACCGGCTGGCCGACTCTACAGCAAGGCGCGTGAGCAGATGCGCAACGGCAGCTACTACGCTGCCGCCGAATTGTTCGACCAGGCGGTGCGCCACAGCCCCGCCCGCACCGAATACTACTATGGTCGCGCCGAAGCCCGCGCCCGCCTCGGCGACCTGCACGGTGCGCTAGCTGACTACGCGACCACAATTGACGCCACCCCCATCTACCTGCCGCTTGGCCCCAGTGTCGCCTACGACGCCTATATCGCCCGCGCCAGCCTCTATGGGCAGATGCTTGGCGATTACCACAGCGCGGCCCGCGAGGCTGGCGAAGCGATCGCCATGTATCCCCGCCGCGCCGCCGCCTACCTGGCCCGCGCCGATGCCTACGTCAAGACCAACAACCTGCCTGCGGCCCTGGTTGACCTCGATACCGCTGCCAGCCTCGCCCCCAACGATGCAATCGTCTACAACAATCGAGGTTACGTCCACTACCTTCGTGGCGACCTTACCGCTGCTGGTCGCGAGCTGCTCACTGCCGTCAATCTCAACCCCAACCTCTGGCAGCCTCACTATCATCTCGCCCAGGTTTTCGCCGCGCAGGGGGATCGCGCCCGTGTCCTCAGCAGCCTACGGCGGGCGATCGAACTCAATCGCCAGCCCGCAGCCCAGGCCCGCCTTGACGCCGCCTTTGCCAACCTGCGCGGCGATGCCGAGTTCGGGCAACTGACCGCGCCGGGGAGCGGCTAATCGCTGCTTCAGGCAAGCGGTTGAATGGCACGATTCTGGCTGTAAATATCTTTATGAACCACATAAGCGGTGGTTATGGTATAATGTGCATTGTCAAATACAGAGGCATTAAGCAATGCGGAGGAGTTTAGATGAGCGAACCGTCCAACCCTGACGCCCCTAACCCGGCAGTTAACGACGCTGCCAGCCCCGCTGCCGAGGCGTCCGTGCCTGAGCGCACCCTCAGCGATGAGCGTTATCGGCACATGGGTAGTGAGCGCGAGTCGCACCTGCAAGCGATCCGCGGAGTGAAGCGGCGCAGCCTGATCTACGATGACGACTTCCCCGGCTCGTGGTGGGAGTCGGTTACCAATGAACGCTACGGCCCCGAAGAACCCACCCCGACCGCAGCCAAATGAACCGAAAACAGGAGGATAGCATCATGTATGACCCACGCAATAACCCGGTTGCTAATAACCAGCCAGTAACCAAGACAGGTGACGAAGTGCCAGCATCCCCATCAGGTGCCAGTATCCCAGCTGGCGCAGCGGCAGGCGGCGAAACTCTGCCCCGCGCCGTTCACGTGGAGGGAGGCGAAGTCATACCCCTGCCCGGCTACGGCCTGGGCGAGAGCCTGCACGGTAACGTCGAGGATGAGGCTGGCATTTTCTATGGTGATGTGGGGGTAGACCGCGACATTGATGCCACGGTTAGCCACACCTTCAGCGAAGGCCACCACCCGCTGCGCAATCCTGTACCGGATGCACCCAGGGACAGCGATCTCACCTACCTCGACGACACCGAAGTGTCGCACCAGGGGGTTGCCACTGCGGTGCAGGTTGGGGCCGGAGGTGCCGCTACCGCTGCCGAGTTGCAGGATCGGGAGCAGGGTGCCGATATGGGCGGCCAGCGCTATGACCTCTCGCCCAACACTGCAGTTGACCCGCCCCAGGATCTCGAATCCGAAGGGCGCACCGCCACCGAAGCGGGCGGCACCTTGCAGGATAGCGTTTACGGCGCGGGCATGCACGACCAGAGCGTCAGCACCAGCGCCGAAGGCCCAATCAGCCAGATGGATGCGCCCGACGCCAACATCGCGCTTGGCGCTTTCGGTATGCCGGGCGGCCAGCAGCTCGAGGGCGAACAAGCCGCGCGGATGCAACCAGCTACCGAGTTGTTCACTAGTGCTGGCAGGCCGCAGCATAGCGGCATCATCCACCCCAGGGGCGGCACCGATGATGGCTTCGCCTACCAGAAGCAAGACGACCAGAACGCCGCGCCAGTCGAGGATATTGCCCGCAGCGTCGGCGAGAAGTACATCGCGACCAGCGTTGCCTATCGCAGTGGCGCGATCCACGCCAACCTTGGTGCCGCTAATCTTGCCCTCGCCATAGTCGAGCTACGCAGCATTGGGGTCAAGGATGAGGACATCGAGGTGCAGAACGAGGGCGACACCCGCACCATCCAGGTCAAGGTCGACAATCTCACCCGCCCCTACGTCGAGCAGGTACTGCGCAAGTACGGCAAGTAGGGGTGCTGAGGTTTGAGCCATTAAGTAAGATAGAAGACATAAGTCACCCCAAATTTGTGGAGCGCGGGGCGCGGCACAAACAAACCTAAGCCCCCAGTGGGGCTGGGGGAGAATCTCGCCCAGCAACCAACTTAAGCCCCCAGCGGGGGTTGGGGGAGAATCTTGACCAGGCTAGATGCTTATCGTAACTGTTTTCGGCTTGCGAGATGCGCTAGTGCTGGCGGCCAGCATGGTTGAGTTTGCGAGATTTCTCCCCCAACCCCCGCTGGGGGCTTAGATTAACGGCACTTCAGCTCGCTAGCTTACTGACCACAAGATTCGGGACGACTCACGTCTTGGCATAAGGCTTAGGTGATGACCTGCTTTTCACTCAAACCTCAGTACTCCCTACCGCCCCCAGGTGGGGAAGCTGTGATCGGCTGGGTCTACGGTAAGCTGACGCTGGTTGTTGCCGTCGGCGTTCATCACGAATAGCTGGTGGGGCTGGGCAGAGTCGGGGCGGTGAGCATAGACGATGTATTTGCCGTCGGGACTGTAGTGGGGATAGAGGCCGCCGCCACTGGTTAGCTGGGCCAGGCCGGTCGCATCGGGGTTGATGGTGAAGACCTCATCGGTGCGGTTATCGCTCAGGTTGGAGTTGAAAGCAATGCGGCTGCCATCCAGTGACCAGACCGGGTTGCGGTCAATCGTATCGCCGCCGGTCAGCGCCCGCTGCCCGCTGCCGTCGGCGTTGATGATGTAGACGTTGTAGCGGGCCTGATCGGCCACGCCCTTCTGGTAGGTGAAGACAATCTTGCTGCTGTCCGGCGACCAGAGTGGGCGGGCGACCAGCGTGTTGTAGTGGGTCAGTTGCTGGACGTTGCTGCCATCAGTGTTGATCACGTATAGCTCAGTCTTCTCCGGCACGCCGCCAGCGGTGTAAGCGATGCGCTTGCCGTCGGGCGACCAGGCGGCCCAGGCGGAGTAGCCGTACTTCTGGCTGAGGGTGAGGGGCTGCACGTCGCTGCCGTCCGGCTTCATTGTATACACCTGATAGCCGCCGCTGCGGTTCGAGGCGAACACGATGCGGCTGCCGTCCGGCGACCAGCTAGGAAAGGTTTCATCGTAGCGGTTATTACTTAGATTGACCGGCTTGACCGCACCCACTACCAACTTGATGATATAGATCTGCTGGGTGTTGCTATATGGCTCGGCGACGAACAGGATGCTGTTACCATCGGCGCTCCACTTCGGCTCCCCTTGTGTCTTCAGCCCGGCAGTCAATGGCAGCAGGCTGCTGCCGTTCGCATTCATAGCATATAGGTCAAGGGTGCCATCGCTGCCGGTTTCATAGAAGGCGAGCTTGCCGCCCAGGGTCGGGTCGGGCGTGGGTGGGGCGGGCTGGCCGCCATCGCACCCCGCCAGCGCCAGTAGTAGGAGCAGCAGGGGGAGGAGTTTTGGGTTTTCGTAGGGGCGGATTGCGTCCGCCCTGAGTTTTGAGTTGTAGTTGGTTGAGTTAGGCACGCGCTATTATACCAAATCTTTCAACCCTTCACTTTCGACGGGTAGCGGCACATTGCGGAAAGTGAAGTAGAGGGCGATATCATAGCCACTCTTGAGCAGGCCGCCAGCGATGAAGGGTAGGCCCAGCGCGACGTAGCGTAGGGCAATCCCGCTCAGGCTGGGGCTGATTGCGTTGGCAACCGCCCGTGCCACCACCGTCACGCCCGCAGCGGCGCTACGCTCGTCGGGTGCGACCAGGGCCATAGTATACGCCTGGCGGGTTGGCACATCCATCTGTGAGAGACACTGGCGCAGCAGCAGGGTCAGCACGGCCAGTTCAAAGCTGGGCATCAGCGGAATGAGCATCAGCAACAGATTGCTGGGTAGGTGGGTGAAGACCATCGCGTTAAGCAGGCCGATGCGCCGCGCAATCGCGGGTGCGGCCAACAACGAGGCGGTGCTACACAGGTTGGCGAAAAAGAAGACCACCCCCAGCACATCGCCACCCACCCCGAAGCGCAGGTTCAGCCAGAGGGCAATCAGGCTCTGCACCACCAGCCCACCGGCGAACGCATCCACGCTCTGCAACCCCGCTAGCCGCAGCACTATCGCCCGCGAGGGACCGAGGCCGAGCGCCAGCAGCGGCTTCTTCACCGCCTCATCTTGCACCTCCACTGCCGCGGACAAACGGGTGTAGAGCAAGGCAACCGCCGCGCCGACCATGCCATAGCCGAGGTAGAGCAGCCGTTGGGTGGTGACTGGAGCCACGCTGCCGCGCAGAAAGTCGGGCAGACCACTTGCCAACGCCCCGACCGCCAGGGCGGCGTAGCTGGTGAAGTTGTACAGCGAAAACAGGGTAGTGCGCTGCTCGTGCGGCGCGGTCTGGGGTAGGGTGGCCTGCTCCACCGCGATGAACGCCCCCACTTCGCTACTAGTCACGCTCACCGCGCCCGTGAGCGCAGCGAGCAGCAGCGCGACCAGATTATCGCTGGCGGCAAAGACCAGGCCAGCGGCGCACATCAACAGCCCACAGATAATCAGCACTCGCCGCCTGCCCCACCTGTCCGCCACCCCGCTGAGGATAATAGTCAGCGCGGCGCTACCACCCAGCGCGATACTGAGCAGCAGGCCGATCTGGGCCTCATCGTAGCCGAGGCCGCGCAGATACAGAGCGATGTGGACGCTGAAAAAGCCGAATGCGAACGAGCGTAGCGTGCGTGCTCCGATAATCAGCCAACCGTCGCGGCTGATGCTTATCACTTTGAGCCTTTAGCGATGGGATAGCCTGCCGCCCGCCACGCCTTTAGCCCACCGCTGAGGGCGCGCACATCGCTGAAGCCGCGCACCTGCAAGGCTCGCCCAAAGCTGATGCTGACCTGCTCCGCAGTGCAGTTGCAGTAGAGGATAACCGGCCTGCCTGCGTCGAGTTCGCCCTGACGCATCAGCAGATCGCTGATCTGGAAGTGTACCGCCAGCGCAATGTGGGCGGCGGCGTACTCAGCGTCGCTGCTGTTGTCGAGCAACTGGATCGGCGCGTGTTCGTCGAGCAACTGCTTCAGCGTGACCACGCTGATGCGCGGGAAGTTGAGTGTGGCGGGGTCGGGCGTGTCGGTCGGCCAAGCCTGCACTGCTGTGCTGTGGGGAACGATTATTGCGGACTGGCGGTCATTGCTGGTAATAGGAGCAGGATGACCGAACAGCAGCGCCATCGCCACAAACGACAGGCTTGCCGCTGCCAGGCAGGCGAGCGCCACCACCCATAGCGGCGTGCTGCGCGTGGCCTGGCTCTTGCCTACAATATGCTTGTCGGTACTTTGGTTCATTCTCATCTTTACCCCGATGACAAAGTGTGCCGCTAAAGCGTTGTATTATACGCAAGGTGTGCGCCTTTGACAAGAACGCGCCGACGGGGTAAAATAAGAGTAGTCTAATATTCAGGTTGGCAACGATAGGGGGCAGGTGAGATGGAGAAGCGTAAATACGAGCGCGAGATCGAAGAGATACTGCGCAAGGCAGAGGAGGAAGGCTGGGCGAGCAAGAACGGTGGCACCAGCAAAGCGAACGCGCCGGATAACACCCGCCGACCGCTCCGCCCCGCTAATCAGCCCAGCGGCTTCCACCTCACCCCTGGGCTGGTGCTGGGCATATCGGTAGCGGCAGTCATCCTGGTGGTTTTGATAAAACCGTTCGCCCCGATCGTCTCGGCCTTTCTCACCCCGCTGGCAGTGCTGTTCGTGCTCGGCGCGATTTTCTACTACTACATCAACAGCTCGACCAGCGGGAAGATGGAGAAGCGCTGGCGCGGCCAGGCGATAGACGTATCCAAGCCGAACGACCCGCTGGCCGGTATCAAGCGCACCCTGAACCGCTGGTTTGGCCGCCACTAAATTGGTAGTAACGTGGTCTACTCCTCCCCAAAGGGGGAGGCTGGGTAGTCTACTCCTCCCCCAAAGGGGGAGGCTGGGTGGGGGAGTGCATCACCGCCCCAGCGCTGCTACTTTACCAATGTTCTGGCGGTTGCAATTGCCGCCGCTGGGTGTTATAATTGGTGGCAGCCCAAGTGAATACGCGCAGGGAGTTGGGGGAAGCCGGTGCGAGTCCGGCACAGTCCCGCTACTGTAAGCGGCTGAATGGTGCAGTGTTGCGCCACTTAGCCGACAAGTCAGATTACCCGCCCGGCGCCGACACCGACAACCTTCGCGAGAAAGGTGAGTGTGCAGGCGTGGCCCCGCTGCGCAGTTTGCTCCTCTATCTTCGTTGAAGGTAGAGGATTTTGTTTTGCAAGGAGAGAAAAACAGAATGAAGAAGTTGCAGAAGTTCAGCATACTGTTGGCATTGCTGCTGGCAGTCGCGTTTGCCGCACCAACCCTGGCCCAGACCGCGCCGCCCGACCCGGCAAGGAGCGCGGCGAACAAGGCCGCCGCATGGCTGCTCACCCAGCAGCACGAGGATGGCGGCTATGGCCCGGCCGCCGGTAATACGCCCTCGACCCTCGGCCAGACCGACGACGCCATCTTTGCCTTCGCCGCGCTGGGCAAGGCCCCAGCGGGCATCAGCAAGAATGGCAAATCACTCACCTACTTCCTGCTCGGCCACATTGCCCAAGCCAAGAGCGCGGGCGAGACCTGCAAGAGCGCCCTAGCCGCCGCCACCAGTCTGCCAATCGGCGGCCAAAGCTACGGCGGGGTCAATATCTACGACAAGATTGACAGCTTCTACAATGCCAGCAGCGGGATGTACGGCAGCAGCACGATTGACCACGCTTACTGCCTGCTGGCGCAGAAGCAGCTAGGCCGCGCCGTGCTGCCCGCCGCGGTGACCGCCCTGAGCAGCCTGCAGATTAGTGATGGTAGCTGGGCCTTCGCCGGTGCGGGCAAGCCGAACGACGGCGACACCAACACTACTGCGCTTGCGATCCAAGCACTGATAGCCAACGGCGTAGATAAGGCTAACCCGACGATGAGCAAGGCGCTAACCTACCTCAAGAGCCAGCAGAACGCCGACGGTGGCTTTCCCTACCAGAACCCCTCGCAGTACGGCACCGATACCGACGCCAACTCTACCGCCTACGTGATTCAGGCGCTGGTTGCGCTCGGCATTGACCCGGCGGCGACTGGCACGCCTTTCGACAAGGGCAACGGCGCGACTCCGCTGGCTGCCCTGCTCAAGCTGCAAGTCCCATCCGGTGCGTTCATCTTCCAGGCGACCACGAACTCGGAGAACATCCTCGCCACCATGCAAGCAATCCCCGCGCTCGAATACGTCACCCAGCCGCAGCCGCCGCTGCGCAGTGACCCCGGCCAGACTTATCCCACCCCCGACATCACCAGCCTGCCCGCAGTCGCAAGCACGCCTACGCCCGCAATGGCCGCCGCAACGCCAGCCAACGCG
>QHBQ01000393.1 GCA_003243865.1 Candidatus Chloroheliales bacterium
ACTAACGTTGGTTTCATCAACTTCGCCCTCGCCGCTGTCCTCAAGTTCACCATCGGCTGGCGCAACCTATTCGATTTTGCGCCGCGCCGCAATAAGGATGCCGCGCCGCCCCCCGAAACCGCATCAACAGATCAGCCAACGGATTAGGTTCAGCGCCAATGGCTCATGGCTTAAGCCTCATGGCTCGACCGGCTGGCGCAGGATAGTGCGCAGCTTCTCCGGGGCAGTGCGGCGGCGATCGCTCAGGTAGATCTCGTGGTGCTTGCCGCATAGGTGGTAACCGCTCTGCTCGATGGAGTCGTGGAGCCGGGCGATGGTCGGCCCCTCCGCCGCATAAGGGCCGAGATGCATGATCTGGGCGGCCTGCCCTTCCTCGTATCGCTCGAACCTCAGCCCCTCCAGCGCGGCTGGGTTCTTCTTCTTGCGCACTTCCTCAATCGCCTCGCCAACCGTCTCGGCAGTGACTGCATCGGGCTGCATGATCATCAGCGTCCAGCGCCAGTTGTCGCGAGGCGCATTGGGATTGTACTTTGCGCCATTGGCTAGCCACCAGAGACCTTCCAGCGGCATCACTGCGTAATCAAGGGTAGGGTCGGCACGTTTCAGCTTGAACTTGGCGGCGTAGGCTACCGAGTAGAGCGCCTCGATCGCTTGCTCGAGCTGCGGGGAACCGTTCGGGTCGCCGCTGCCGTCCACCATGATGAAGTTCATCGCTGGCACGTCTACGATTGAAACCTCTTTGGTCGATGGGTTATAGAGCGTTTTAAGCTCCTTCTTTAGATCCTGGGCCATAATCTCCCCCTCTGCTTTGGGCGCACTGACGTGCGCCCCTACGGTTGTGTTTTCTCGACTGGGAACTGGATCTCGGTGACAAACGACTCGTCATCCTGCGCGCCGCCGCCTTCCAGATAGATTTCGCGGTTGGGGCCGGTTATCTTGTAACCGTTGGCCTCGACCCAGCCCATGATCGCGGCGTAAGCCTGGCTGAGGTTGTTGTAGCTGCCGTGATGGATAGTGGAGGCCGACGTCTCCACGCCTGGTAGTTCGTAGACGTTGACCCGTGCGCTGGTGGGGATTGGTTTGTCTATGAAGGCCAGTCCTTCGGCGTCAACCGTGCCGTCGGGCCGCTCGATGTCGTGCCAAATGGCGGCATCGTAGCCTGTGCTGCCGTAGCGGGCCACATATTCGCTTACCTCTCCGATCAGCCTGCCCACTTCGGGGAAGCTGGCGACTGGCTCACGGATACCAGCGACCAACTGGGGTTCGACCCGCTTGATGACCACATCATACTTTGGCATCTTGCCCTCCTGTTCGATTTGGCTCAGTCGCTCTTCGACCCGCCGTAGCCGTGCTTGCTCCTCCTGTACCCGCTGTTGTAGTTCCGCCTGCTTCAGCCGCAGCATCCCCCGAATGTAGTCGGGGGGCAACTGCTCATCCAGCAGCTGCGCGATCTGCTCCAGTGACAGTCCCAAATCCTTCAGCGCCAGGATGCGGTTCAGGCGCGGCAACTGGTCGAGCGCGTAGGAGCGATAGCTGGTGTACTTATCTATCTGGCTCGGTTTGAGCAGCCCGATCTCATCGTAGTAGCGCAGCAGCCTGATTGACACCCCACCGAGGTGGGCAAACTCGCCGATCTTCAGCATCATGACGTGGACCCTCTCCCTACCTCCCCCACTGGGGAGGAGAACACTGTTTCCCTTGCAAGCTGATAGCAGTATAAAGCATGACGTAACGTGAGAGTCAAGAGCTAAATGCCCCGCATCTGACGAGTTTTCGTCAAATGCGGGGCGATGTTTTGCTCCAATCTGGGCCAGCGATGGCTAATTTGTCTTCTGCCCGCTTTATCGTCTGCGCCAACACCTGCACGATCTGCTCGGTGTGTTCGCGCTCGTGTTCAATCATCCGCCGCAACACCTTGCGGGCACTCCACGGCTCGTTAGGGTGATCAGTCCAGCTTGTAGGGTAGGTGACTTGCGCCCGTTCCTTTGCGGTCAACTTACGCATCCGCTCGGTCACGGTACGTTGCTCCATCGCCAGGAAACGGAAGATGGGCAGCTTGTCATCGCTCTCCCACTGGGCTGGCAGGGTGGCCGGGTTTACCAGCCGCGAAAGGTACCACTCGTTGGTGTTGCCCACGTGGCGCAAGATTTGGCGGATGCTCATCTCGCCCACGCTTGCCTGCCAGTCGAGCAGGTAGTCAGACACGTTGGGGGTGAGGGTGAGCAGGTCGGCGCGGGCAAAACTCCAGCGGCGCAGGTAAGTTTCCATCTCGGTAACGCCGATCGGCTCCCGCTCTGGCGTGAATAGTGCGGCTTTATCGCCATGCTGAAACGGGCCAAAGCCCTCGACGACTTCAACCACCTGAATGGTAGTACCCTCCGGCTCGGCCAGATTCTCGCCGTGCTGCCCCAGCCAGGCCCAGTAATCCCAGACCGCCTGTGGCACGGCATCGAGCGCCGCCTCGCTGCTGTCGGCTTTGGTGAAGCACCCTAGCAGGGCCAACACATGGGCCATTGCCCTGCCGTCCGAGGCAACTTCCAGGTAGAGATCGTAGCTATTCATTGCCACACTACTCCTTTATGCTATAATAGAGCTATGGACAACCCCAGCCGCCAACCAGATAATTCCACTGTTTCACCTGCCCATGATGAGCGGGTGACGATTGATGACTATCGTGGGCCGATGAACGGCCCGACTTCTCTACCACCCAATGTCAGCATTACTGCGGTGGATGCAAAGGCAGAGCCAGGCAACCTTGCAGCAAGTCAGAGGGCTGATACAGCGGCGAAGATCACACAAGCTCTGGCAATGCTCGGCTGGGTGTGCAGCGTTGGATCCGGCTCGGGTACCCTCTACGTGTTTTTTGCTTCTCTTATCCTCACTGGCAGCTCTAAGCTGCACTATGTACTATTCAATCCAGTTGGAGCAACCATCTTTTGCGTTGCTATTGTCGGCTTTTCCCTCTGTCTTGCAGCGCTTGTTCGCTCTCACCATAGTAGTAATCTAAGAAGGATGAGGGTTAGAAGTTGGATTGGTCTTGTACTCAGCGGCGTGACGATCCTAGTGTCACTGCTCACCTATCTCGGAGCTTTGCAGTTGCTCAACTTTCTATTCCCCGTCGTGTCGCTTGATATGTTCTCGCCTCATACAGTGGTCTTCGACGTATAGCATCCCCGCTTCCTCAGCTAGCCGCCGCGACTCCTCGTTGGTGATACCCTGTTGCAGCCAGACCGCCTTCGCTCCCCGCGCGATCGCCTGCTCCACGATCGGTGGCGTATCCTCGCCGCGCCGAAAGATGTCCACCACCTCGATGGGAACATCGGCAGGGATGTCGCTGATGCTGGGGTAAGCCTTCAACCCCAGCACCTCATCCTCGGTCGGGTTGACCGGCACAATCTGGTAGCCATGCGCGGCCAGGTACGCGCCTACGTGGTTGCTGGGCCGGTCGGGTTTGTTCGACAGCCCCACAATCGCCACATTCTTCATCGCCAGCGCCTGCTCGATCGCCTCATCCATGTTGCTCATTACTCTTCCCCCTTCGTCAGTTGTCCCATATGCATCACTCGTTCACCACCATTATACTATGTCGCCACTTAATCTGCTTGAATGGGTGTATAGCACACG
The DNA here is from genome assembly GCA_003243865.1 of Candidatus Chloroheliales bacterium. The sequence goes on from QHBQ01000393.1 coordinate 3,625, forward strand.
TCCCATAGGCATCAAAATAAGAATAGGGTTGGGAGTCAACAGGGGGTCTGGGGGTAAGCCCCCAGCTGATGCAAGCTCACCAATGCTACTCATAAGCACGGCGCTCACCATTTCAGGCAAGGCGCAACGATGCTTAATCCCAGCCTTGCTGCCAGTCAGCCTCTGGGGGCTCACCCCCAAACCCCCTCAATCTATCCTGGGCTTTCGTCCTAATTTGATGCCTATGGGCGTATGCGATTCGTCCCTACACTAGCTGCGTGCTTCTTTCCGTTTTCTCCGTTTGTCTGCTGAACAGTCTGTTGGCTGCTCCGTTTTCGCTCAGCTCCATCTTGCGATGTATCTTTATTTTCCTAGACCGTCTGTTCTAAAGTTTTCCACAAAAGTGTTGGAATCCCACAAAATTGTGGTATAATAAAGGGTAAGGATAAGACACAATGGGCTAGCGTGGGCGTAGTGGTGCGCCCCGCTATTTATGTCTAGTTACTTATGACTCCCTCCCCATTTTGGGGGAGAGGATACTTTATGACCCCCTCCTCCAATATGGAGGAGGGTTGGGGGTGGGGCAAACAGTGCAAGATAAGATCATCGTCAAGGGCGCACGCGAGCATAACCTGAAGGATATTGATGTCGAGATCCCGCGCGATCGGCTAGTGGTCGTCACCGGATTGTCGGGGTCGGGCAAGAGCAGCCTGGCCTTCGATACTATCTACGCCGAGGGCCAGCGCCGCTACGTCGAATCACTCAGCGCCTATGCCCGCCAGTTTCTGGGCCAGATGGACAAGCCGGACGTTGACCTAATCGAGGGCCTGTCACCGGCCATTTCGATTGACCAGAAGGGCGCGAGCCGCAACCCGCGCTCCACGGTCGGCACCATCACCGAGGTCTACGACTATCTGCGCCTGCTCTACGCCCGCATCGGCCACCCTCACTGCCCCAATTGTGGTCGCGAAATTACCCAGCAGACAGTGCAGGAGATCGTGGATGCGGTGGCCAGCCTACCCGACGGCAGCCGCATCCTCATCCTTGCGCCACTTATCAAGGACCGCAAGGGCGAACACCAGAAGCTGTTCGAGGATATTCGCAAGGCGGGCTATGTGCGCGCCCGCGTGGATGGCGAGATCGTCGAAGCCGACAACCCACCGGAGCTTGAGAAGTATAAGAAGCACACTATTGAAGTAGTAGTGGACCGCCTGGTCATCCACCAGCCCAGCCTGGAACTTGAGCCAGCAATGGTCGGGGTTGCCGCTGGCGTGGCTTCAAGCGGCCAGGGACTCAGCAGCGTGGATGCGGGCAGCCTGGGGGGCGCGTCACTGACCGGCAGCACCGACATTCGCCGCGTGACCGAATCGATCGAGGCGGCGCTGAAGCTGGGTGATGGCGTGATTACCGTCGCGGTGCAGGATGGCGAGGAGTTGCTCTTCTCCGAACACTTCGCCTGCGTCTACTGTGGCATCAGCCTCGGCGAGATTGAGCCACGCACCTTCAGCTTCAACAGCCCGCACGGTGCCTGCCCCGTCTGCACCGGCCTCGGCACCACCCTCGAACCCGACCCTGACCTGCTAATCCCCGACCCCAGCCTGTCGCTGCGCCAGGGGGCAATCGCCGCCAACGGGATGCCGACCGGCGCAGACACCTACTATGGCGAACTGTTCGAGGCGCTGGGCCGCACCTATGGCTTCGATATGGACACGCCGGTGCGCGACATGAGCGAGGAGCAGGTTAACGCTATCCTCTACGGCAGCAGCCAGCCGGTCCGCGTGCGCCACTTCGCCGGTGGCAGGGAGCGCGAGTACGAGACCTCCTTCGAGGGCATCGTCAACAACATTAAGCGCCGCTACGGCGACCCCAACACCGCGGAGGGTATTCGCGAGGAGTTCGCCGAGTATATGTCTCCCATCCCCTGCGCCGTCTGCAAGGGGGCCAGGCTGAAGCCGGAGGCGCTCAGTGTCACCATCGCGGGGCGCAACATCGTCGAGGTGGCGCAGGAGACGGTGCAGGATGCTGCTCGCTTCTTCGAGGGTCTGGCGGTGGAGGACAACCCGACGCCGTTTAGCAGCAACGGCCACTCCGCCAATGGGGCGAACGGTCACTCGGCGAACGGCACAGGCCGCAAGCTGAACGAGCGTGAGCGGCTGATTGCCCGTCAGATCCTGAAGGAGATCCGCGCCCGCCTCGGCTTTCTGGTGGATGTCGGCCTCGATTATCTTACCCTCGACCGCACAGCCGCCACCCTCGCGGGGGGCGAAGCGCAGCGCATCCGGCTCGCCACCCAGATCGGCAGCAGTTTGATGGGGGTCATCTATATCCTCGACGAGCCAAGTATCGGCCTGCACCAGCGCGACAACGCCCGCCTCATCTCTACCCTGGTGCGGCTGCGCGATCTCGGCAACACACTGCTGGTGGTCGAACACGATGAGGAAACGATCCGCACTGCCGACTGGATCATTGACGTTGGCCCCGGCGCGGGCGAACACGGCGGGCGGATTGTGGTTGAAGGCACGCTCGACGATATACTCAACTGCCCTGAATCGATCACTGGCCAGTATCTTAGCGGCCAGCGCAGCATCAAGGTGCCAGAGCGACGGCGGCGCGGCAGCGGCAAGAACCTGACCATCTACGGCGCGCGCGAACACAACCTGAAGAACATTGACGTGACCATCCCGCTGGGGATGTTCGTGGCAGTTACCGGCGTGAGCGGCAGCGGCAAGAGTACCCTGATCAACGAGATCCTGCACAAGTATCTCAGCCACGAGTTGCACCGCAGCCGCAAACGGGCCGGGCAGCACGATGCCATCGA
>QHBQ01000522.1 GCA_003243865.1 Candidatus Chloroheliales bacterium
CAAACCGGACGCCCCGCGCTCACTCGGCGAGAGAAGGAACAGGCGCGAGAGCGTGAACAGGCCTTGGCCGAGCAGAGCGAGTCGGCGGTACCCACCATGCCGAGCGCCGCAACAGTACTGGGGCCAAGTCAGGCTGAGTTTGCCAGCATGAAGGCGGGAGTTGACGCCGACCCCAGAGCGACCGCAGTAATACCGGTGAATGGTAGTTCGCCGGTGCGTGCCGCCAGCAGGCTGCGGTTCGATACCGCGCCCAACGTGCTACGGCCCGCCGGTTCACCCGCCCCTTCACCCAACGACACCAGCCCCAACCGCCCCCGTCTACGTGGCGGTCGCCCGCGCAAGGCCATCCCTGCCACCACTCCGACCGAGGTCGAGAACAGCGCCAGAACAGTCTCCGCCGTGCCGCTGACCGGCATGGAGAAGTTCAAGGTGTTCATCCTGGCACGGCCCTGGCTGCCGGTGCTGCTCGTGCTGCTAATTGCGCTCGGCGGCGGCGGTGCCTGGTACGTCAAGACGCATGGCCTGCCCAGCATCAAGTTTGGCCCGATTGCCTTCGGCCCGCAGGCGACCGCGACCGCCACCGCCGCCCCCACCGCTCTACCTACTCTGGTGCTGATTACTACTCCCACTCCGGCCAAGCCGCCCGCGCCATCGCCAGTGGCGGCTGCCCCTACCCCCCCACCAAACATTATGGCAGTCGGTGGTTACGCCATGATCGCTGGCACAAGCGCCCTCAATGTGCGCAGCCAACCCGGCGGCGCGGTGGTGACCGCACTGAGCAGTGGCACGGTTGTACGCATCATCGGCGGCCCAAAACAGGCTAACGGGCTGGACTGGTGGCAGGTGGATAGCTGGCCCAACTCGAACGGCCAGAACGGCTGGTGCGCCGCCAAGTACCTCAAGCCCACCGCCAAGCCGTAGCAACATAAAAGCCCCCATGGCAGGGGGCTTTTTACGCAGGCAAACAGAAAGGCCTCGAACAGTCCTTGCGGAGCATCCGAAGCCTTCCTCTTAACGAACCAGCATTGCTGCTGTCGTGATACTATCTTATCACCATTCCCCAATTTTGTCAAGAGGGTTTTCCACAATTTTGCAGGCAATTTCTCGCCCATTTTCAGGGTTGGGCGGGAACGAGCAGGGTGGGGTTGCGGCCCGTCTGCGCCGCATACTCTTGCGCGATGCGCTGGCCGACGGTGTAGCCGCTGCCTTTGCGGGCCAGCATCACCACCGCGCCGCCAAAGCCGCCGCCAGTCAGCCGTGCGCCGAAGATGTCCGGTTCGCGGCGAGCGAGTTCCACAATCAGGTCAATCTCCGGCACCGATATCTGATAATCGTCGCGCATCGAGGCGTGCGAGGCGTAGAATAGCTGGCCGAGGCGGGCCAGGTCGCCCGCCCGCAGTGCGGCGACCGCATCGAGTACCCGCTGATCCTCAGTAATTACGTGGCGGGCGCGACGGTTCAGCGGCTCAGGCAGCGCATCCACACGGGGCAAATCGGCCACGCCCAAGTCGCGCAGTTGGCGCACACCAAGCAACTCGCAGGCGCGTTCGCACTCGCCACGGCGGGTGTTGTAGTCGCCGCTGGCGTGATCGTGGACTATGCCGGAGTTCAGCACCACCAGGTCGAGGTCGGCAGGGAGCGGCACTCGCTGATACTCCAGGCTGCGGGTGTCGAGGAACAGTGCGGTATGCTCGTCAGCGAGGCTGGCGGCCATCTGGTCCATGATGCCGACGTGCGCACCGACAAAGTCATTCTCCGCCGTCTGACCCAATCGGGCAAGCTGCACATCGTCCATCTTCAACCCGAAGGCATCGCGCAGCGCACGGAGCAGCGCGACCTCCAGCGCTGCGCTCGATGATAGCCCGCTGCCCAGTGGCACATCGGAGCTAATCCAGGCATCGAAGCCGCGCAGAGGGTGGTTGGCGGTGTACAACGCCCAGCTTACACCCTGCACGTAGTCCACCCAGTCGTGGTGCGGCGTCTCCATCCCGATGAAATACTCGTGGATGGCGGGCTGCTCGCCCATGCTCGCGCTGACCGCGTGTACCGCTTTGTCGCGGCGCGGACTCAGCTCAACGGTGGTGCGTTGCGGGATAGCAGTGGGCAGTACGAACCCACCGTTGTAGTCGGTATGCTCACCGATAAGGTTGACCCGCCCCGGCGCACTAACAACCACCGCTGGCGCGGAACCGTAAAGCTCCTGGAAGTCGGTCATAGCAGTCTCCTCAATATCTAATCGTGATTTGATACCTATGGGCGTGCGCCACACGCACCTACAACACTCGTCTCATCCCTCACGCCTCATTGCTGCAAATTGAGGTTACCAAAACCCACGCTGAGGAAGCGCTCATCGCTGCCTGCACCGCTGGCCTTGGGGCTGGTCGGTTCGCCCAGCACATGGAAGGTAAACACGTTGCGGTCGGCGTAGACGCGGAGCGGCAGGGCGAAGGTCTGTGGGGCGGGGCTGATAGTCATGGTTGCCTGCACGCGGTCCAGATAGCGCACCTCGATCTGGTAGGGATGGGCGTAGCTAAAGGCGCGGAAGGTAAGCGTGTAATTGCCACTCGCACCCAGGCTGAGAATGGTGATGCTGGCGTCATGGTTGCCTGGGCTGCCGCTAATCCAGCGGTGGCCGCCTGCATTATCGCCCTCGAATTCGTACCAGCCATCGCCAACCGCCAACATCGGGCTAATCGCCGCCGTGCTGGTCAAAGTTGTGAGCGGCACCTGGTACACATCCATGATGCTGTCGCTGTAGGCCGGGCTGGCGCTAGCTCCCCACACGGTTTTAATCAACGCCCGCTCGCCGCTCAGGTTCTGCTCCGCCACTGGTTGCTTGATCAAGGTGACGTAGCGAACGTTGGCCCAGCGTAGCACATCGAGGGCAACGCTGATTGGCGGGGTCGGCACGATATCGGGGGCGGGCGGTTGCTTGGCAGCAAACCAGTTCAGCACCGGCGTGTTCTCGGCAAAGGAGTGTGACTGCTTGCGGGCAAGGTTGCCGCCAAACAAATACTTGTGGTGAATCGCCTGGTAGGAGAACCACTGGTCTTCGTCCCCACTCTTATAGATGGGCAGTTCGAGGATGGCGTAGCGATCAGGATCCTTGCCGAGTTGCTGGTAGAAGGGTGGGGTGTTGACCGGCGTGATCGGCGGCGTAACCTTGACGAACTCAATCCCCGCCAGCAGCAGCACGAAGGCGAAACCACCAGCCACCAGCCACCCGCTCCTGCCACTACGCTCGCTCCTCATCTGAGGGGAGGGCAAGCTCCCTCCCTCATCTGGGGGGAGGGTTGGGGTGGGGGGCAAGCTCCCTCCCCCATTCCGGGCGAGGGCTGGAGCGGGAGTTTGACTCCCTCCCCCATCTGGGGTGAGGGTTGGGGTGGGGGGCCGCGCCGCAGCAAGATACCGCTGTGCCAGCACAAAGCTGCCGAGCGCGGCGAGTAGCGCCCAAAACAGGAAGGCCATCTCGCCGAAGCGTTCCGGGTCGCGCGACACTTTCATGAACGGGAGATAGTAGAGCATCGAGTACGGCATCAGAATATTGCCGCCGAACTGGGTGTAGGTTTCCTTGCCGTTGATGTGCAGCAGCGGGCCGAAGGAGAGCAGCAGCAGGGTGATCAGATTGATGAACAGCACGCGGGTCTGCAGCCAGCGCCAGCCGAGAATGATGCCACCGATGGCGAGGGCAAGGATGACGTAGGGCGGGCTGAATGCGCCAAACACCAGATACTTGTTGTAGATGGTGAGATTGAGGTGGCTGGCGAGGTCGCCCCATAGCAGGTTGGTACGGTTGGGAGCGAACAGTTCGAGCAAATCGGCGGAGTGGAAGATGGTCGCGCCAGGGAGTGGAGCAAGCGACGGATTGCTGGCTAGCTCCTTCAGCATCGCGATAAGCAGTGGGCTGAGGATAACGAGCGCCAGTGCACCCGCGCCAACCACCCTCAGCGCAGGGGGTAGCCAGGCTCGCCAACCCTTAGCTACCAGCTCGACGATGAGCAGAATGACGGCGAATATCGCCATGTAGATGACATACTGCAACTCGGTGAGCGCAGCGGCGACAATGCAGAGGGTAGCAAAGATGGCATCGCGCCAGGCGCGACTCAGGTAGGCACGGTAGGCGAAGTAGAGGAAGAGCGGCACCCACTGGATGCTCAGGCGGTTAACCTGCCCGCCATAGAGGTATTGCAACCGCCAGGGGCTGGCGAAGGTGAAGGCAAAGCCCGCCAGGAAGGCGGCAGCTTCTATGAGTGAGGAGTGGGGAGTGGTGAATGAGGAGTGATAATTCGTAGGGGCGTGATTTATCACGCCCTGCTGGGTAGCGATATAATTTTGTAGCAACAGGCGGGCGAGCAAGTAAGTAGCGAAGGCAGTAAGCAGATATGAAAGCAGGGTGATGATATTCTCGGCGAAGGCCGCGCCAAAGAGCTGGAACGGTGCGCCGATCAAGCCATTGAGCGGTTGCAAGGTGTGGAAGTAGAGGCTGGTGCCGGATTGATAGAAAATCCAGTTGGTGTAGAAGGGTGACTGGTGCAGGTTGAAGATGGCAAAGGGAATCCACCAGTAATCCCAGTAGTTGTTCCAGCCATCGGTACCCCCGCCCGCCACTGCCGTAGTAATGTGCAGCAGCAGCGGGCGGGTGTAAAAAACGGTAAGCGCGGCATAAAGCAGCAGGGCAACCAGTGGGGCGCGGCGCAACAGTCTGTCCATACGCGCGTCATTATACCGCAGCCGGGGCGTTCATGTCCACCTGGATTGAGCTTCACCAGGGCGGGCGGTGGCCCGCCCCTACGCCAAACCCGCCCATGACTCATGGCTCATGCCTCAACGTTGCATCATCAGGTAGATAATGCGCGCGGTCTCGCTGCGCTTGGCGTGATCGCTGACCCCAAAGTAGCCGCCGCCGAC
>QHBQ01000342.1 GCA_003243865.1 Candidatus Chloroheliales bacterium
TATTTCTGCATATCGCCGAAGGAATAAAGCGTAATTGCTGCCGCCACCAATCCTGCAGTTTCTGCTCGCAGGATGCGCGGTCCTAGCGTGGCGGGTATTATACCATATTGGTGCGCAAGAGTCACTTCCTGGGCGCTGTAGCCACCCTCCGGCCCAACGAACAAGGCGACTGAGCCGTACTGCTGCCGCAAGGCGTGGCCCAGGTCGGCCACCGGTTCGCCCTCCCACAAGATGAGCGCCAGATCATGGCTGGCGACCGCCTGCTCACAGGCGGCGGCAAAGGTGAGGGTATCACCCAGCAGCGGCAGCAGCCCGCGCTGCGACTGCTCGGCGGCTTCCTGAATGATGCGTAGGTGGCGATGCTGCCGTCCCCCGGCGGGTCGCGCCACGCATCGCTCGCTGACTACCGGCACGATCCGGCTGACTCCCACCTCGGTGCATTTCTGCAATACGAAGTCCCACTTTTCGCCCTTGAGCAGGCTCTGGTAGAGGGTGATCTGGGTCTGCGGCTCGCCTTCTACTGCCTTCGTCTCAACCATCTGCACCACGACCAGCTTGCGCTCGACCCGCTCCAGCCACACCAGGTACTCGCTGCCCGCGTTATCGAGCAGCGTGATCTCGTCGCCGACGCGCAGGCGCAGCACGTTGGCGACCTGGTGGGCAATTGCCCCTTCCAGCGCCAGCAAGCCCGAGTTCATGCGGGCAATCAGTTCGGGTTCAACGAAGAAACGATGCATCATGTTAATCGTAGCGCTTGGATTCCTTATCTATGCTCATCATAGCATAGGTGGCAGCGGTTAGGCAATGGCCTATTCGTACTAGTACCCCACTAATGAGAAGCTGATGATTTCCCCTCCCACCGGGAGGGGTTGGTGGTGGGTGCTTGCCGCACATCAACATCTCATTGATACGGTACTAGCAACATCTTAACTAGCGCGGTGCCAGGTTCTTGCGATACTATCGCGCAAAAAGTTATAATTGCTCTGCACTACTAACTCAATCCGCATCGGCGGGCAGCAATCCGCCCCGCTCACAGGAGAACGAACATCGTGTCCGACCCGATTGAGATCTACGTTCACCCCACCTGATCCTCGTGCCAGAAGGCGCAGGAGGCGCTTAACCAGATGGGGGTGAGCTATAACCGCCGCGATTACTTCAAAGACCGCTTCAGCGTGGACGAACTGCGCAGCCTGCTGCACAGCTTGAACCTCAGCGCTCACGATGTACTCTCCACCCGCGCAGGCAAGTACAAGGAACTTGGCCTCGACCAGCGCGAGGTGAGCGAAGAGGAACTGTTGCAACTGATGATCGAGCAGCCAACCCTACTGCGCCGCCCGCTGGTGAAGCGTGGCAGTCGCGGCGTGGTAGGCTACAATAAGACCGAACTAGAAAGCCTCGCCCGAGGGTGATTTTAGATTGTAGATTAAGATGAGATCACCGATCTGCAATCTGTGACCTTAAATCTGCAATTCTGCAGGTGAGGGGAAACCCAACCACCATGTACGTGATGCGATTTACCGTGATTGACCCCAACGGCACGGTCAGCTTCGTTGCGCCGTGCAATGGCCTCAAGGCGCTGGTAGCGGCGTGCAGCAGTCAGCCGCCTCCGACCACCACCCGTGAGCTATTGGCAGCGACTGCGGGCTACGATGATCGCCTCGGCGACAACGTGCTGAACGGCCTGGCCCGCTTCGATGAGTACAACTCGGCGGAGCAGCACAGCAACTTCGACGCCGCCATCCAATTGTTTAGCGCCGACAGCCGTGACCACGAGCTGCCGCCCTTCCGCGTGATCAACGAGGCAACCCGCGACCTCAGCCTCACGCCGGTGAAGGCGGGTCTGGTGCTATTCAACCTGGCGCAGAAGCGCATCATTCAGGTGCAGAACACATATGCCGAGGTTGAGCGCCGCGACCGCGGTCGCATCCATCGCGGTGGCAAACCAACCCAGCAACTCTACCACTACCAGTTGCCGCCCGATTGGGCGATCCTGCCATAGCGCAGAGCTACCCAGAGAAATGAAGGAGGAAAAATATGCCTGTACAGGAAGCGCCCATCGCTAAACCTACCGCTGGTTCGGTCTACCAGTTGAAGGTAACGTTGCAGGACAGCAAGCCGCCGATCTGGCGAAGGATATTGGTGCCTGCCGACATCACCCTGTCTAAACTTCATCGCATTCTACAGGTGACTATGGGCTGGTCCGACTCTCACCTGCATCAGTTCATCGTCGCTGACACTTATTACGGCGTATCCGAGCCGGGCGCGGGCTTTGGTATGGACATGGAGGTAAAGAATGAAAGCCGGGTGAAGCTTGATAAGATCGCGCCTGCGGAAAAGTCCAGGATTATCTACAAGTACGATTTTGGCGACAGCTGGGAACACCAGATCCTGGTTGAAAGATCCTGCCCGCAGAAGAGGGGGTGCCATACCCGCTCTGTATCACTGGCAAGCGCGCCTGCCCACCCGAAGATGTTGGCGGTGTGTAGGGGTACGAAGATTTCCTGGAAGCGATCAAGGATCCCAAGAACCCCGAACATGACGATATGCTGGAATGGGCTGATGACGACTTCGACCCAGAGGCATTTGACCTGGAGGCAGTCAACAAAGCGCTCAGGCGACTTGCCTGAACATCCTAGTTCAGCAGGGCGGGCCGCTGCTCGCCCCTACGCTGTGTGCCTCCGCCAGCGATAGATGGCGAAGCCAATCGCCTGCGCCACGAGGATGACGAGGGTAAGCGCGATGACCAAGCCGGTAATGCCCCAGCCCCGCTGCATGAAGTATTCGAAGCCGAAGGTATGGGCAACGGCAACGGCAAAGAGCAGGTAGTTGAAGCGCTGCAGCGCCTTCCAGCGCGGCCCCCGCAACCTCCGCAGCGCAATGTCGTTGGAGATGAGCAGCAGGCCGAGTATGATGATGGCGGCGAAAAGGCCCAGGTAGTTGACCGCGCCAAACCAGGTGAACTGGCCGAAGAAGTAGGCAATGCTACCGCCGAAGTTACGCCCCCAGAAGACCAGCGTAACGTGTACCACGCTGGTGAGGGCCGCCCAGCTGCCGATGTCGCGGCGGCTATCCAGGTTAAGCGGTATTCGCCGATACTGCCACAGCCTGAGTGGACCAATCAGCAGGGTGAGGGCAATAAAGATCAGCGAGACGTAGGCCAGACCAACCGTCAGCACCCGGGTCAGGTCGAAGTTGGGTGCAAGCAAAGCGGTGATATAGCAGCCTACCACCGTGATGATGCCCATCAGCAGGTGGATGGTGGCGCGGGATGATTCTCGCTCGGCCTCGCGAATTACTCTTCTGCTAGTTGCCATGTTGTTATTACGCTTGTCTGTGCCTTGCAGATTGATGGATGCGCCTCATCACTCATGCCTTGCTTGCTTCGAGCAGCACCGCCAGCGTCTCTTCGGCGCAACGCTGCCAGCTAAACTTGACCGCCTGTTCCGGCCCAGCAATTTGCAAGCGTTCGCGCAGGGCTTCATCGGTCAACCCCTGGCGCAGAGCGTTGGCGATGCTATCCACATCTTCAGGGTCGCAGAGGATGGCGGCGTCGCCGACGATTTCGGGCAGGCTGCTGGTATTCGATACCAGCGTGGGTGTGCCGCAGGCAAGCGCTTCGAGCGCAGGCATACCGAACCCCTCGTAGAGGGAAACGAATGCGAACAGGCTGGCCCCGCTGTAGAGCGCTGGCAGGTCGTCATCCTCTATGTATCCGGGCAAGGATACATAACCCTCAAGCCCCAGTATCCGCACCTTCGCATATATGTCGGCGTAGAGCCAACCCGGTTTGCCGCCCAGCACCAGTTTGTAGCCTGTCACCTCCTCGCCCAGCTTGGCCCAAGCTTCGATTAGCCGTACTAGGTTCTTGCGCGGTTGGATGGTGCCCACATATAGCACGTAGCGTTCACTAGGCAGCAGGCCGATACGCTGCTTGGCCGCCTTGATGTGCGCCTCGTCGGTAACACGCTTGAAGCGAGCGTCGTAGCCGTGATGCACCACCCTGATTTTGTCGGCTTTTACGCCAGTGTGTTCCACAATATCATGCGCGGTTGCTGCGGAGACGGCGATGATGCGCCGCGCCTGCCGTGCGCTCCAACGGGTGCTGGCCTGCAGATACCAGCGGCTAAAGCGGCGATGCGCTTCAGGGTAGAACAGATAGCCGAGGTCGTGGATAGTGACCGCCGTGCGCGGGTGAACCAGTGGCACAACGTGGGCGGGAACGAACAGCACGCGCGGGCGGTGCAGCAGCATCTCCAAGCTCAGCCGAATGTGGGTCCAGAGGCGGGAAAAGGGGATTGCTCTTATCTTCCAGCGCGGCGGTAGCGCGTCGAACAGCCCCCTCGGTGGTGGCCCGTTGAAGTAGAGGGTGTAACGGTTGGTGCGGTCGGCGCGGAACAGGCCACGGATGACCTGGTAGGCGTAGTTCTCGGTGCCGGTACGCTGGCTGACTGCCAGGCGGCTGGCGTCAATGCCAATCTCAATCGGTTTGTTCATGGGCGTATTATAACAGAAGCCAAGTTGCAAAGCGCGAATCGTATGCATGGATGTAGGTGAAAGCTCGACGCTTTTCTTTCAAGCCCTTGCATTTTGAAAGGATTAGTGGTATAATGCAACTAAAGCAGTAGGTACAAGGCCATTTATCTGACACCCCAGCACAGGTATGTTGCGATCGAGTTGCCGTTGCGGCGAGAAAGCAATCGTCATGTTTACGCCAAGAAGAATAGCTGTATACATCATCGCTCTTGCTGCTTTCCTGCTGGTGTCCTGTACGGCGCAGCAAGGAGCAACCACAACTGGCGGCGGGACGGGCGGCGCGAACACCGCCGCTAACCCAGCGCTACCCACGCCAGTAGGCTCCTTTGTGTACCCCACTGCAACCAACCAAGCGCTATCCACGCCAGTAGGCACCTTTGTATATCCCACTGCAACCAATCCATCGCTACCTACGCCAGTAGGCTCCTTTGTGTATCCCACCGAAGGAACAGGTAACGCAACGCCAAGGCCAACGGTTCGCGCTACAGCTGTTACCCCAGCCAGCAAGATCAGCCCGGGGTTGGCGCAACGCATGGCAGCAAACCCCAGCGACATAGCCTATGACATACTTCTGGAACAGGCGGACTACAGCGGTGTGCCTCTTTTGCCGCCCACCGAGGTAGCTAAAGAAAGCGGTCGTCGAGCGCAGGAAGTTGCCGATCGGACTCAGCCTCCAGTAAAAGACGCGATTGTCAAGCTCCAGCTAGCTGGTGAGATTAAAGATTTCCACGCCTTTGTGGTTTGTAACTGCTTCACCATACTTGGCACTGCCCACAGTGTTGAGATGTTGGCGGCACGTCAGGATGTTAAAAGGCTTGAACTTATTCCAAAGTCAGATATTTATGCGCCTTTGCATCCAGCAGCTACTCCTCTACCAGTAAGTCCCAGCACTCAGCAAAACCAGGGTGTCCGTCCCAGCGGCGGCACCGGGTGGAATGCCACTGCCATAAACCGAAATGAAGCTTGGTCATATACGCAAGGCACTGGTAGCGTTGTCGGGGTCATTGACAGTGGAGTGGCTTATCTGCATCCGGCACTTAATACGAGGTGGCGTGGATATGGGGCAGGGGTTGATTACAATTGGTCAGATTTTCCTGATGGTTCTTTTGCAACCTCTACTCCATACGATAACATTGGGCATGGAACTTTTACGACAGGTGTTATAGTAGGGGGCGATCCTGGACGAGCGGTGGGCATGGCCCCTTTGGCTAGCTGGATAGCCTGTAGACTAGACGGTAATACTGACTTCGGTTTCTATTCTTCTGAACTTGCTTGTTTGGGTTGGATGTTTAGACCCACGGATATGAACAACAATAATCCAATGGACTCTAAACGTCCTAATGTGATAAATGGGAGCTGGGAAATACCTTCAACAGTTAACGATAATTCTGCCATAGAAAATGTAATAAGAACTCTGAATGCCGGTGGAGTGGTTACAGTATTTGCATCCGGTAACGACATATCTGGCGCTTCGTCTGGTAGCATTGTAAGACCTGCGAGCTATCCACTTGCAGTTGCGGCAGGAGCAGTAGGATACCCGACCGCTAGTGTGTATCCTACTGCATTCTACAGCAAATATGGCCCTAGCTCATACACACACCTGGCTAAACCAGAGGTAATGGCTCCCGGTGGTAGCGGCGATAATCCACCAGACTCCTCTTCTATCCTTTCCTCCGTGCCTACCCCCGGTGGGCCATGCGACCCACAGCTTTGCGATCCGAGTGGATATCATCTTGCTGACGGTACGTCAGAGGCTGCACCCCATGTGGCTGCTGTTGCGGCGCTGCTGTACTCCTATAACCCTTCGCTATCTCCTGGCGAGATTGTGTATTACATTGAGCATGGCGCAGCGAAAGCAGCAGCGGGTTTGGAGCCAGATAACAACACTGGCTGGGGTTTGATCAATGCGCGGAACTCGCTTGACATCCTTGCTAGTTGCACACCTAACTTCACCGATATAGGTGGGGATGTGTTCTATGATGCAATCAAAGCTTTGGCTTGTGGTAACGTTGTAAACGGCACCGGAGGCACGCTCTTTAGCCCTGCCGCAGCTAGCACCCGCGCTCAGTTCACCAAGATTGTTTGTCTCGCTTTTGGTGTGCCTATAAACACGCCGACCGCAACGCCACCTGGACCCCCAACCTTTCCTGATGTGCCACCTAGCTACTGGGCATATCAATACATCGAGTCTGCCCATGCTGCGGGGATAATAAGCGGCTACGCCGACGGCTACTTCCGCCCTGATTATCCGGTCACTCGCGCTCAAGCCTCGGTTATGATACAGAACATCAAGCAGTACACGGTTTATTCACCACCGAACCCAACGTTTAGCGATGTACCTCCAGACTACTTTGCGTATTCTGCAATAGAAACACTAAACCACGCTATGGTAGTTAAAGGCTATGGCGATGGCACCTTCAGACCATATCTCGACATTCGCCGCGATGAGCTTTGTGGGATAACATACAAAGCAATACAGATAACTACTAACTAGCCCTGCTCCTCTGAGTTCAATAGTGGATAGCTGTCAGTATCTTGCGCTAGCATATCAAGGAGATATGCTGGCGCATTTACAAACTGGATGTTTGAACCATAGCTGAAAACTTGCGCCCAGCAATGGGTGATTGGTATAATATTTGCATAAAGTAAGATTAGATGTATGTAGCTGTGCTGCCACTTATGGCAAGGAGGCCATCTTGAACCCCGCCAATCAGACTGATCGCAATCAGGATGTACAGGACAACGAAGTTCCGCCCATGCGCAAGCGCCAATTTTTGATCGATCTTCCGCATATGATTTATCGTCGCCTCTATTCGGCAATTGCCGCACGGCGGGGCAACCTCAGCGGCATCCCTATCAACTTCAGTTGGATTACCCCTAACCTGGCGGTCGGCGGGCGCTTTCCGGTCGAAGCGGCGGAGCATTTCGCCACTAAGCTGGGCGTTACCCACATCGTAGATGTGCGGGTCGAGGACAAGGACGACGAAGCGGTGCTGAAGGAGCATGGCATCACCCTGCTGCACCTGCCCACTGTGGATACTCGCGCCATATCGCAGGATATGCTCGAAGATGGGGTTGCCTGGATCAACCAGCAGCTTGCCGATGGCGGCAGGGTCTACATCCACTGTGCGCATGGCATCGGACGCAGTGTGCTACTTGCCTGCTGCGTGCTGGTCAGCATGGGCTATAGCGCGCAGGATGCGCTCCGCCTGGTCAAGCAGAAGCGTCGCCAGGCGGCACCCAATCAGGAGCAACTCAATGCACTGGTGGAGTTTGCCCGCCGCTGGCGCAGCCAGTTTGGTGGCTTCACGGGCGACACTCTTGCCGACTTGAAGGCGATCGCCTATAGTGACCGCGCCACCATCGGCTTAAAACTGCAGATCGCAGCTTGCAGATTGTAGATTAAGAACCCACTAAGGAAGGGCGTACCCATATGCGCTCTATTGCTGACAATGACCACCTCTACGAAAATCACCTGGCTGCACAATCCTCATAAGGTAGTGAGCGCTGCGCTGCAGCACTATGCCCTCAACGCAACTCGCCTCGCCCCGATGTCCAGCACCTCCAATGCCGTATTTCGAGTAGCAACTGCCGATGGCGACTTCACACTGCGCCTGCACCGATTTGATGAAACCGGAATTGAGACTACTGAATGGCTGAAATACATAACCTCTGAGTTGCTCTGGCTGCAAGCTCTCAGCCGCGACACCGACCTGAATGTGCCTCATCCCCTGGCTAATCAGTATGGCGAATTGGTCACGCTGATAGATACCGATGAAGATAAGCAGGTGTTCTGCTCGGCGCTGGGTTGGATGGAAGGGCGATTCTACAACGCTGGCCTGCGCCCTGCACACCTGGAGAGGATGGGTGAACTTACTGCCCGTCTGCACAACTATAGCGAAAGCGGACAGTTTGTGCCGCCGCCCGACTTCTACCGCGACCGCGCCGACGCGCTGGATGGACCAAACAAAAACTTTGAGTTTCCGCCTATGCAGTCAGATGTGCGGGAGGCGGCGGATTATCTTAATCGACTGTGTAGCGTATTCGATGCCGCGGTAGGCAAGATTGTGGTCGCGGCAATTGAGCAGGTATGGAGCGATCTGGGTGATTTTGGTATGGACAACGACCGCTTTGGCCTGATCCATGCCGACATCCATCAGTGGAATTATATGTTCTGGCAGGGCAAGCCCAAGCTGATTGACTTTAACAATGTTGGCTACGCTCATTATCTATACGACTTCTCGGTGATACTGAACAATCTGCTCGACCGTGACGACTATGCAGTGCTACGAGATGCAACGCTGCAAGGGTACCAGCGCATCCGCCCACTCCCCGCCAATCACCGTCGCTATATGCGCAGCCTGATTGCTTTGCGCAACCTGCAACTAATACAGTGGACCCTAATCTGGCCCGTCGGCTCGCTGGAGCGCAAACAGCGCTGGTACGACGTAGAGGAAAGTCTGAGGCACCTACGCCTCTACGTGGCAAACGAGGGTGATTGGTGATAGCGTAGATGTTAGCACCGCTGCACAAGACATTTTAGGGGATAGCAGATCGGGTTAGACAATCCCCCCACACCGTGATATAATAACGCCGATAGCGCAGCGTAACGCGAAGCATTGCAACGCGCTAAATCTACAAGCCACAGCGAGGTGACCGCAGTGCCAGCCCACGATATGAACGCGCTGGAGCAATATACCAGCGATCTGTTTGCTCCCGAAGATGAGGTGTTGCGCGAGTTGCGGGCCGAGATGGCGCGCCGCAACATCCCTGAGATCAATGTCAATGCGCTGGAGGGGCGGTTGCTGCAGTTTCTACTCCGCAGCATCAGCGGGCGCAAGGCTCTGGAGATTGGCAGCCTCGCCGGTTACAGCGGCATCTGGATTGCCCGCGCCCTGCCCGCTGGCGGTAAGCTGGTTACTCTCGAACTGAACCCCCACCACGCCGCCACTGCCCGCGAGTTTTACGCCAAAGCGGGCGTGGCTGACAAGATAGAGTTGCGCGAAGGGGCGGCACTCGACATCCTACCCCAGCTTGGCACTGAAGCACCGTTCGATTTCTGCTTCATTGACGCCGATAAGTCCAACAACGCTGCTTACCTTCAACACGCGCTGCGCCTGGTGCGGCCCGGTGGCATCATCGCGGTAGACAACGCCTATCGCCACGGCACGATACTTGACCCTAATGACAACAGCCCTGATACACAGGGCGTGCGTGAGTGCAATCGCCTGATGGCAAGCGACCTGCGCCTCTTTTCCACTATAATTACCACCACTGACGGCCTTGCTGTCGGCCTGGTTAAACCATAATATTCCTACTCCTCCCCCAAGGGGGAGGCCCTAAAACCCCTCCCTCTTTGGGGGAGGTTGGGAGGGGGAGTACACGAACAAGGAGGGACAAGCAAATGACAAGCATGAAGGAAAAGGAAGCCGCCGATCGCGCCGCCGAGGGGGTGCAGGATAGCGCCGAGACGCACCCCATTGCCAGCGAGGAAGCGGCCCGCAGCGACGCAGCGATGCGTGAGGATGGTCACGATGATCACCACGACATCGCCACGACAAAGCCGAAGGTGCATTATTCCGACCTCGGCCTTAGCCCCGACGATCTGTTGAGGATGTACTATTATATGATGCTGGCCCGTTCGCTGGATGAGCGGATGTGGCTGCTCAACCGCCAGGGCAAGATCGCGTTTGTCATCTCCTGCCAGGGTCAGGAGGGGGCGCAGGTCGGCCTCGCCTACGCCTTGCAGGCGGGCAAGGATTTTGCCTGCCCTTACTACCGCGACCTCGGTATATTGGTCACCCTGGGCCAGACTCCGCGCGACGTGATGCTCAGTGTCTTTGGTCGCGCCGAGAACACCGACAGCGGCGGCAAGCAGATGCCCGGCCACTTCGGCCACCGCAAGCTGAACGTCCCTACCGGCAGCAGCCCGATTGCTACCCAGAACGTCCACGCTGCCGGGGTTGCGCTGGCATTCAAGCTGCGCGGCATTGATGGGGTTGCCGTCACCTCGATTGGCGAAGGCGGCACTAGCCAGGGCGACTGGCACGAGGCGATGAACTTTGCCGCCACCATGGACCTGCCGATGATTATGATGGTGGAGAACAACCGCTATGCCATCTCCGAGCCGCAAGAGAAGCAGATGAAGATCCGCAACGTGGCCGACCGCGCCGCCGCTTACGGCTGCCCCGGCGTGGTGGTGGACGGCAACGATGTCCTCGATGTCTATCGTGCCTCGATCGAAGCGGTGCGCCGCGCCCGCGCAGGCGAAGGACCTACCCTGATTGAAGCGAAGGTCAACCGCTTCACCCCCCACAGCAGCGACGACGACGACAAGCGCTACCGCGACCCCAACGAGGTCAAGCTGGCCCGCGCCCAGCAGGATCCAATTACCCTCTTCCACGACCTGATGATGCAAGAGGGGGTATTGACCGAGGAAAAGGACGAAGAGATCCGCAACGGTATCAAGCGCCAGGTTGACGACGCCACCGAGTACGCGATTGCCGCCCCCGACCCCACCCCTGAAGATCTTTATATGCACGTCTATGCCGATCGCGTCGAGGCCACCGTCGAGTCGCAGTACGAGTCGCTGGGCGAACAATAAAACCCCTCCCCAAGGGGGGAATAATATACGGCAAAAAGCCCTCAGCGGGGGTTGGGGGAGAATGCCGAAGTGTTGTCTATGCTGCGGGTAAGCGCCAAACCAATGCAAGTAGCTTTCTCCTAGCAGTATCGTGGGGCGAAATTCTCCCCCAACCCCCGCTGGGGGCTTAGGATGATTGCTGCTTCAGCCAGCCAGTTTCTACCTGACCTCAATAGTTCAGGGCGGCTCATAAATAGTGCTGACAAGGAGAGAACAACGAAATGCCAACCAAGTTGCTAATCGAAACGGTGCGCGAGACGATGCACCAGTTGATGGAGAAGGATGAGCGCATTATCCTGATGGGCGAGGATGTTGGTAAGCACGGCGGCGTGCTGCGCACCACCGATGGACTGTGGAAGGACTTTGGCGATCAGCGGGTGATTGATACGCCGCTGGCTGAGTCGTCAATTGTCGGCGCGGCCATCGGCGCGAGCTTCAATGGGCTGCTGCCGATTGCGGAAATCCAGTTCTCCGACTTCATCATGCCCGCCTTCAACGAGATCGTCAGCGAAGCGGCCCGCATCCGCTATCGCTCGAACAACAACTGGAACTGCCCGATCGTGATTCGCGCCCCCTATGGTGGCGGCATCCACGGCGCGTTGTATCATAGCCAGTCGCCAGAAGCGTTCTTCGCCCATGTCCCTGGCCTGAAGGTAGTTGCCACCGCCAGCCCCAAGGACCTCAAAGGTCTACTGCGCACCGCAGTCTACGACCCCGACCCGGTGATGGTGTTCGAGCATAAGAAGGCCTACCGGCTAATCAAAGAGGATGTTCCTGATGAGGAGTACGAGATTCCGCTGGGTCAGGCTGAGATCAAGCGCGCAGGTGATAGCCTGAGCATCATCACCTATGGGATGATGACCTACCATGCGCTCACCGCCGCCGAGAANCTGGCCGCCGATGACATCAACGTCGAGGTGCTGGANCTNCGCACNCTTCGCCCGCTCGACACNGAGGCGATCTACGCGACGGTGCNGAAGACCGGCAAAGTCCTCATCNTCCACGAGGACAACATTACCGGCGGCATTGGCGGCGAGATCGCCGCACTCATCGCCCAGCACTGCTTCAGCTACCTGGACGGCCCGATTGTGCGCCTGTGCGGCCCCGACGTTCCCGCGATGGGCTTCAACCACGTGTTCGAGGAGGAGTTCCTGGTCAACCCGGAGCGTATCGAGGCCGCCGTTCGCAAGCTGGCCGCCTACTAAGGCAGAATAGGAGAGACGGAAGATGGCAGA
>QHBQ01000209.1 GCA_003243865.1 Candidatus Chloroheliales bacterium
GGCTTGAACTTGCTGTTGCGCAGATACTGAGCCTTGACCGGCATCCCGATCTTGACCTTCTCGAAGTCAATCCCCACGATGCGGCTGAGGAAGAGGGTATCGAAGCCCTCGAACTCGACCAGGATGAGGGTGAAAGGGGTTTCGTCGAGGAAGGCTTCGCCGCCGAAGTAGCAGGTGGTGAAGGTGTGGATGCGGCCCTTGTTGGGGACCTGTTCCCAGGTAGTTGGCGCGCCGCACTCCATGCAGTGTGAGCGGGGGGTGGCAAAGCCGTACTTGCACTTGGTGCAGCGGCTGCCCATTATCTTGCCCTGGCTCAGGCCGATGAAGAAGGGGGTGTCCTCAGCGTAGCTGTGGATGTAGTCAATCTCGTAGTGGTACTTGATGATCAGCGGGTCGGTATTGAAGACGATGGTACCCGAATCGGTTTCGGGGAGCTTGAAATCCTTGTGTTTGTCGGCCATCTGACGACCTCCTTTCTTATGACCTGGTGCTTTCCATGATGCTGACGGTGATGTAGGTGCCAGTACCCGCATGGCTGTGGATTGCGCCGCGCTTGGCGTTCTTCACCTGGATGAAGTCGTCGCCATTGAGGTGCTTGCCGATGGTGTTTTGCAGTTGCCAGAAGGCGAATACCGCTTGCATCAGCCCGGTGGCGCCGACGGGGTGGCCGCAGGCGAGCAGGCCGCCGCTGGGGTTGACCGGCAGCACGCCGCCCAGGGCGGACTTGCCATCCTCGATGAACTTGCCGCCCTCGCCATACTTGCAGAAGCCCATGTCCTCATAGGTTTGGATCTCGCTGCTGGTGTAGGCGTCGTGCAGTTCCACAAAGCTGAGGTCTTCGAGCGGGTTGCGGATGCCCGCCATCTTGTAGGCGAGCTTGGTTGCCATCCGTCCGCCGCGGAAGGAGTGAACGCCGGGGTACTTCAGGTTCTTGTAGTCGCTCTCGTTCTCATGAGGCAGCAGCAGCACCTTGCCGTGTGGCCGGTCAGCCATGCGCATCGCGTCGGTGCCGCTGCCGATGCCAGTGACCAGCACCGGGTCAACCGCGCCCATCTTCTGGGCCATCTCCTCGGTAGCGAAGATGACGCAGGCTGCGCCGTCGGACATGGTGCAGATATCGAGCAGGGTGAGCGGGGTGGCGACCATCGTGGCGTTGCGCACATCTTCGACAGTGAGGTTGGCGGGGCTTTGGGCATAGGGGTTATGTAGGGCGTTGCCGTGGTTCTTGATGCTGACCTTCGCCAGTTGCTCGACGGTCGTGCCGAATTCGTGCATATGGCGCTGCACCATCATCGCATAGTAGCCGCTGTAGAAGCCGCCGACGGGGAAGTCGAAGTTGGTGTCGGAGGCAAGGGCGATGAATTCGTTGCCCTTCCAGGTGTTCACGTGCGACATCGTCTCGAAGCCAAAAGCGACGCAGACATCCATGCGCCCGCTGGCAACCGACTCCCAGCCCGCCTGGAAGCAGAGGCCGCCAGTAGCGCCGCCGCCCTCGATACGCTTGCTGGGCTTAGGCACGAGGCCGAGATAGTCCTGCACCATCGTGGCCGCCTTCAACTGGCGGGTGAAGTGGTCGGAGAAATAAGAGGCGACCGAGCCATCAATCATGTCTGGGGTCAGGCCAGGGACATCGTTCATCGCATAATCATAGGCCACTTTGCACATGAGCCGAAAATCCTGCTCCGGGTTGGCCTTGCGAAACTTGGTAATGCCGCCTGATACCATGTAGACAGGTCTCATCCTGGTTGAAGCTCCTTTCTAAGCTGCGCGAAACAGCGGCTGCACTGCCGCCGCTGCACTGATTATAGCAGGCTGGAAGGTTAAAAGCAAACGCGCTTGCGTGGGTAAGGTTAAAGGGTTATAATAATTCTAATCTAATGTTAGCGGGTTATAATGATTGCACCAGGGTATTGTGTAACAGGAGGGATGAAGATGGCAAAGGTTAAGATCAAGGAGCTAAGGCTGCGGAACTTCCGCGCCTTCGAGAACGCCCGCTTCGTGCTGGACGATAAGCTAACTGTGGTGATTGGCCGCAACGGGTCGGGTAAGTCTACGCTGATGGAGGCGTTTGATTTTATCAGGGATGCGTTGAGCGATTCGCTGGTTAATGCGTTGGCGAGGCATGGAAGGTTGGTGGGTATTAGCCACAGAAAGTTTTTTGCAAGCGGACTGTTCATACGGGATTTTTCCTTGGCAATTGTACTAACGGTAGATGAGCGGGAGATCGTATATGGTTTCACGGTTGGTGCTGGCGCTATCAGCCTCCCAGTAAGCTCGAGAGGCCTCAACGTATTTGAAGTTAAAGAAGAAATACTCTCTACCGCTGACAATGTACATTTCTTCCACCGCAAACTTGACAAATTCAGTACAGATGTAACCAGTATTGCGCCTGCATTGTCAGAAGAAGCTCTGATTCTCCCACTCGTTGCTAGCCAGAGCGACACGTGGAAAGTAGTGTGGGAGGCACTGCGCGGTATCCTAACCTACAATTTCTCTTCGCCCGCAATGCGCCTTGAGCCGGTACTAGGTAGCGCCATATGGCTTGCCAAAGACGGTAGCAATATAGGAGATGCCTTGGAGCAGCTATACTCTAGCGATACTCACAATGAGAACAGGGATTGGATTGTACGACATCTTGAGTCTATAACACCTGGGATTGTAGATGTTAAGGCTCTTACCTCCAATCTTGGCCGACGTACAATTCAATTCAGCCAGAAAGCTGATGGCTACTCTGCTAACTTTACTGCCGACGAGATGTCCGACGGCACTCTCCGCGCTCTCGGCATCCTCCTGGCCCTCCGGCAGAAGCCAACCCCAACCCTGGTACTTATTGACGAAATTGAGGATTCGATAGACCCCGGCGCACTGGGAGTGATTCTCGATGCTATATCAGCCAGCACTGACCGAATGCAAGTGGTAATCTCATCTCACAATACCGATCTGCTTGATCGCAAGATGATAAAAGCTGAGAGTACCCG
The DNA here is from genome assembly GCA_003243865.1 of Candidatus Chloroheliales bacterium. Next base: position 2,979 of record QHBQ01000209.1, read on the forward strand.
CGTGGTAGAGTGGCAAGAGGGCGTAAGCTCCATTCATCAGCTTAGTGAACGGGTCATCAAGGCGATTGACGGCCCTTATGCTGGCACACTCAAGCGTGGTGAAGTGCCATACTCAGTAGGTGAGCTTCTAAGGGTAAATGCGCTTCGTACCGATGAGGCTCCCGTAGCCGTAGTTGGCGACTTCTTCGAGGTTTAAGAGTGAAAGAAGGGAGATACAAAATTGCCTCAATAGTCGAAGGACCGGGGGAGGCAGAGGCTGTGCCAAAATTGCTTGCTCGTTGGTTTGTAGAGAATGGGCTATACGACTTCGACCCGCTTCCATCCATCCGCGCAAACGGTCGCGACAAAATAAAAGGAAAGTACGACCTCAAGAGACGCATGGGGATAGAATACTATGTTGATATTGCAATGAGCGAAGAACCAGATGCAATGTTGGTGATTCTGGATGCCGATGACAAAGAAAAGGGCAGCAGAGGGAAGCAGGGTAAGCCAGATTGCCCAAAAGTTCTTGGCCCCAATTTGCTTGCCCGTGCTCAAGCAGTTTGCCCTCACATCCCTCTCGGTGTAGTTCTTGCTTACAAAGAGTATGAGGCTTGGTTTCTTTACATACTGCCAGAGTTGCAGAGAGCAGGAATGATCCCTAAAGGTATCAAGCTACCGACATATAAAAGCGACAAAGAGATACCACGCGGCTGCAAAGAAAGGCTATCCAGCTTTATGACAGAGCCTTACGAACCAACCAGGCATCAAGCTATTTTCACCCGTTACCTACCGTTCAACGACAAGATGAAATCCCGTTCCCGCTCCTACCGCCACCTGCTCGACACGCTCGACCGGCTGGCGCTGGATGCTAGAAATAGAGAGATATAGATATGGCTCTACCGATTTACGCTGGCTCCGCGGCCAGCAAACCGACTGCCCCAACCCGCAGCAGCGGCGGGATGGTTGTCACTCCCCACTGGCTGGCTAGCCAGGCGGGGCTGGCGATGCTGCATGCGGGCGGCAGCGCAGTGGACGCAGCGGTGGCTGCCAACGCGGTGCTGACCGTGGTTTATCCGCATATGACCAGCATCGGTGGCGACTGCTTTATGCTGATCCACGATGCGGACAGCGGCAAGCTGTACGGGCTAAACGGCTGCGGGCGCGCGCCCGCAGCGGCGACCATTGCCCGCCTGCACCGGCTCGGCTACGGGGCGATGCCGGTTAGCGGCCCGCTGGCTGTGACGGTGCCGGGGACGATTGACGCCTGGTCGACGGCACATGCCGCCTTCGGCAATCTGAACTGGGCGCAACTGCTACAGCCCGCGATTGGCTACGCCCGCGATGGCTTTCCGGTTACATCGCGGCTGCACCTCGCGCTGGGGCAGAGCCGTGGCTACATCGGCGGCGACAGCTACGCCGCAGCGGTGTTCTACCCCGGCGGCTACCTGCCCGCCACTGGCGCTACTCTGCGTAACCCCAACCTGGCGCGGTCGCTAACCGCGATTGCCGAGGGTGGACGCGACGCCTTCTACAGCGGCACGGTGGGGCAGGCAATCGCCGCTGACATTCAGCGGCGCGGTGGCCTGCTCACCCTGCATGACCTTGAGGCGCACCAATCCGACTGGGTTGACCCAATTAGCACCACCTATCGCGGCTACACCATCTTCGAGATGCCGCCCAACACCCAGGGGCTGATGACCCTGATGGAGCTAAACATCGTGTCGGGGTTCGACATGACCGCGCTGGGGGCGGGTAGTGTGCAGGCGCTGCACTATCAGGTGGAGGCCAAGAAGCTGGCCTTCGCCGACCGAGGGCTAATCGGCGACCCCGCGTTCGTCAGCGTGCCAGTAGCGCGGATGCTGTCCAGTGACTATGCCGCCGCGCGACGGGCGGAGATCAACCCGCAGCGGGCCAACAATGCGGTGCAGCGGGGCATCAGCGCAGGTGGCGATACCATCTTCCTCTGCGTCGCCGATAGCAAAGGTAACCGAGTGTCCCTGATTCAGAGTCTCTACTTCGCCTTCGGCGCAGGGTTCATGGCGGGCAATACCGGCATCGTGATGCACAATCGGGGCGCATACTTCCAGCTTGACCCGGCCAGCGCCAACGCGCTGGCACCGGGCAAGCGACCTTTCCACACCTTGATTCCGGCGATGGCCTACAAAGTGGGTGAGCAGCACCCCAGTTATCTGTTCGGCACGCGCGGTGCTGACGGTCAGCCACAAACCCAGCTTCAGGTGGTCAACAATCTGCTCGATTGGGGCATGGATGTGCAGGCGGCGGTCAGTGCGCCGCGCTGGCTGCACGGCGGCGCGATACCAAACGGGGTGGACACCACCTTGTTGAGCATGGAGAGCCGCTTTCCTTACGCAGTGCGCCACCGCTTGGCGCAGATGGGTCACAACGTCGGGCTGGCGGGCGCGTGGGATGAGACTATGGGCCACGCCCACGCCATCGCCATCCACGCCGACGGCAGCATCGAGGGCGCAGCCGACCCGCGCAGCGACGGGGCCGCCTTCGGAATATAGTTTAACGCTGGAACATCGCCCGCATCATTGCCCGCATAGTCAAGCGGTGCAGCGGGCGCACCGGGATGAAGTAGGTGCGACCTAGCAGGTTGTGGAAGTGGACAACGGTTGAGACGGTGACGTACCAGCCGCGCTGTCCCTGCTGCACCAGCACCGACACACGGTAATCGAGATGGCGATCGTCCTCGCCGAGCAGGATCTCGTTGGCGCTATGCTCATAGACGCGGAAGATGCCCGCCTGCGTGCCGCGTTCGAGGGTAATTGGTTGGCGTGGCCCTTCACCCTCGGGCTTGAGGTGAACCACGCTGACTAGGCGATTGCGCAGCCACAGCAGCGCGTAAATCCAACCCTGTCGCACGCTACAGAAGGCGCGAGTGACGCTCTCAACATCGTGCGGCGCAGCGGCGGGCAGGCGCATCCGAAAAGCCTCGGTGTAATCGGTGCGGCTGAAGACCCGTGCTGCCAACGAACCATGCGGCACGTGTACTTCCTTGATGCGCGGCCTGCTCATCCGCTTCGGCATGGTCAACCCCCTGTTCTTTAGTGAAATAATTCACAACCATTAGTGAAATTATACACAAAGTTTTACCGATCGTCAACCCTTTGCGCCGCAGTTTTAATGCAACTGTTATACTGGTGAAGGTTTGGGTCAGTCAAGCGCTATATATAATGGAACCGTTAGCGGAACGGGGCAGGGATGAAGATTAGCCTGATCCAGGGCGACATCAGCCAGGCGGAGGCCGACGCGCTAGTGAATGCGGCGAACAATGAGCTATGGATGGGCAGCGGGGTGGCGGGTGCGCTGCGTCGTGCCGCCGGGCCAGAGGTCGAGCGTGAGGCAATCAGCAAGGGGCCAATCAAGGTTGGCGAGGCGGTAGCGACCGGCGCGGGCCAACTGGCGGCGCATGGCGTGAAGTACATCATCCATGCGGCGGCGATGGGCGCCAGGGCACGGGCCAGCGAACGCAGCGTACACGAGGCGACCCTAAACAGCTTGCGCGAGGCGGAGCGGCTGGCGGTTAAGCGCATCGCCTTCCCGGCGCTGGGCGCGGGCGTGGGTGGCTACGATCTGCGCAACTGTGCTAAAACGATGCTTGGTGCGGTGCGCGAGTACGCCGCGCAATATCCGGCCAGCAGCATCGAGGAGGTTATTTTTGTGCTGCGGTGTGATGAAGCGTATCGAGTGTTCGCTGCGGCAATGAGCGATTAACGAAAAACATGGGTCATCTTCAAAGCTCAGATTAGCAAAACATGAGTCATCCTCTAATTTGGGGAGGGCGACGAGCCACCCGGCCCTAAACCCCCAGCGGGGTTGGGGGAGAATCTCGACCATGCCAGATGCTCATCGTGACCGTTTACGATTTGCGGTGAGCGATCATGCTCACGGCTGGCATAGTTGAGTTTGCAAGATTCTCCCCCAACCCCCGCTGGGGGCTTAGTTGGCCAGCCTCTCCATTTGCGTGGGGCAAAGGAGATATTTAGATTGGGGGAGATTTATTTGGTCGAAGTGTCGGAGCAGGTAGAGGCACAACGCGGCCTCAAGCTCACATTGGGTGATGCGGGCTGGTGGCTGCGGCTGGTGGCCAGCTTCGTGCTGATCGGCTGGTTCGCGGCGGTGGCGTGGGGGATGCTGGGGTCATTCGACCTCATTGACCTGAGCCGCAAGCTACTCACCTTCGCGCCAAACGCGCCGCTGTCGCACATCTTTGCAGTGCCGCAATGGGATGCGCTCGTAGCTCATGCCCTGCTCTTGCTGGTCGCCACCTGGCTAACCGTGCTGGTTGGCGCAATTGGGGTGGGGGCGGGACGGCTGCTCGGCCTGTGCCTCGGCGATGAGCCGCCGCTACTCGGCATCGGGTTGGCGGGCGCGCTCGGCTACGCAGTGGTCTGCCTGCTCTTCACCTTGCTGACCCTGGCCGGGCTGCTCTACGACTGGCTGGTCTGGACGCTGACTATCGCCGCCTCGCTAGGCACGCTGCTCTGGCTGGCGCGACCGCGCTTGCTCGTTCCCTGGTGGCGACGGGACGCGCTAGGCGCAGCGCTGGGCCGCACCCTGGGCGAGGCGCGCCACCCAGGGCGCAACTTCGTGCCGCTTGTGCTGCTGTTGGCGACTGCTCTCAGTGCACTGCTGGCGCTGGCAACTGCGCTGGCCCCGCCGGTGCTGTACGATACGATGCTCTATCACCTGGCCCTGCCCCGCCAGTACGTGGCCCATCACGGCTTCGTGCCGGTCTACAGCGAGATGGTGATAATGTTCGCTGAGGGTATGGAGTTCATCTACACCTGGCCGCTGTCCCTGTTCGGCGGCGACAACTGGGCGGCAGGTTCGGTAGCCGGGCTGCTGCACTGGTGGATGGGCATCCTCACCGCGATGGGGGTATACGGCTTCTGCCGCGCGCTGGGCCTAAGCGGGCGGGTGGGGCTGCTGGCAGCGGCGACCTTCCTGGCGCAGCCCCTGGTCAATCGCGAGATCGGCACCGCCTACGTGGATGTCGGCACCGCCTTCTTCACTCTATTCTGTCTCTACGCCCTCTATCGCTGGTGGCAGAGCGAGCGCACTGGCTGGTTGACTGCCGCCGCGCTGCTGGCTGGCACGGCGGCAGCAGTCAAGGTGTTCGGCACCCCGCTCATCCTGGTGACAATGGTGGTGGTGGTGGGCAAGTGGTGGATCAAGCGTATAGGGCGTGATAAATCACGCCCCTACGCCGCCGATGATGTAGGGGCGCAATTCATTGCGCCCGACACCTCGCCCAGCGAAGGTAATCGTCTTATTGAGCCAGGGCGTGATAAATCACGCCCCTACGCCGCCGATGATGTAGGGGCGCAATTCATTGCGCCCATTGCCTCGCCCAGCGAAGGTAATCGTCTTATTGAACCAGGGCGTGATAAATCACGCCCCTACGCCGCCGATGATGTAGGGGCGCAATTCATTGCGCCCGACACCTCGTCCAATGAGGGCAATGGCATTATTGAGCCAGGGCGTGATAAATCACGCCCCTACGCCGCCGATGATGTAGGGGCGCAATTCATTGCGCCCGATGCCTCGCCCAGCGAAGGTAATCGTCTTATTGAGCCAGGGCGTGATAAATCACGCCCCTACGCCGCCGATGATGTAGGGGCGCAATTCATTGCGCCCATTGCTGCACCAACTGCAACGCCCGTCCGCCTGGGCAAGTATTTGCGGCTGGCGGCTGTGACGGGGCTAATTGGCGGGCTGACCGCCTGCTACTCGTACATCACGAGCTGGATTGTGCTGGGCAACCCATTCTGGCCGGAATTGAACAACATCTTTCACGGCTGGAGCAGCCCGATTGCCGATGCCAACTACAAGCAACTCGTCAGTTACCTCCACTCGGTTGACCAGGGGCCGATGAACTTCAGTCTGGGAGGGATGCTCAAATATCTGTTCTGGGACCTGTGGATGGACCAGGCTAGCCCGATAGCTGGCGGCATTAGCGTGCCGCGCACGGTGCCGGTGACGACTGCACTGCTGCCGGTTGCCCTGCTGCTAGGCGGCTGGGCGATCGTCAAGATGGTGCGCAGGCAGCAACCAGTGAAACAGGGGCAGGATGGTGGCAATGTAAGGGCGCAATTCATTGCGCCCCATCCTGCGCTATGGTGGGGGTTTGGCTATGCACTGGTGTTCACCGTCCTCTGGTTTCTGGTGCAAGGGCAGCGCCGCTACATCCTGTTCACCCTGCCGCTGGTGGCCGCCGGGCTGGGCTGGGTATACGAACGGCTACGGGCGAAGCTACCGCTGGCCGGGCTGGGCTTCAGCCTGTTCCTCGTCGTGCTGATGTATGTCGCTACTTTGTCGAACCTGGCGTTCGACAACCGCGCCTTCCCCAACGTTTATGGCTTCGTTGACGACCGCTTCTACATCCTCGAAGGGGCGACCATTCGCCTCGGCGAGGGCGGGCAGACGATGCTCTATCTCAACCGCGTTGCCCCGCCCGACCAGACGGTGCTGATTACCGAACTGACCGCTCCGCTCTACTACCTGGGTCGCGATTATGTGATGAGCAATCCGGGCTGGGACGACTTCCTCTATTACGGCACGTTGAAGACGGCGGGCGACTTTCTCGTGCGGCTGAACCACTATAACGTCAGCTACCTGGTAGATGTGCGCGAACAGAAGTATCTGGCGCCACTGATGCAGCAGGGGATGTGGCAAGGGCGCGATAAATATATGCACCTGGTCTACACCCAGGGCAACTGGTACACCTACCAGCGCGACGTGCCGCCACCCGCAACCGGCCTGAAGCTAGGGCCGGAGGCAGGGCGTGTCGGCGTAGTCGGCTTCGGCGGCGGGGTGCCGCCCGACCTGAACGCAATCAACCTCGACGGCCTCGACCGACTCAAGCTAGACACCCTGCGCGGGCTGAATACCATCGTAGTCAAGCGCAGCCTGCCACCATCTGTGGCCCACACCTACCTCGATGTGCTGGCGGTCTACGCGCCCGATGC
>QHBQ01000479.1 GCA_003243865.1 Candidatus Chloroheliales bacterium
GGCTTGAACTTGCTGTTGCGCAGGTACTGAGCCTTGACCGGCATCCCGATCTTCACCTTCTCGAAGTCAACCCCCACGATGCGACTGAGGAAGAGGGTATCGAAGCCCTCGAACTCGACCAGGATGAGGGTGAAGGGGGTTTCGTCGAGGAAGGCTTCGCCGCCAAAGTAGCAGGTGGTGAAGGTATGGATGCGGCCCTTGTTGGGAACCTGTTCCCAGGTAGTCGGTGCGCCGCACTCCATGCAGTGCGAGCGAGGGGTGGCAAAGCCGTATTTGCACTTGGTGCAGCGGCTGCCCATTATCTTGCCCTGGCTCAGGCCAATGAAGAAGGGAGTGTCCTCAGCGTAGCTGTGGATGTAGTCAATCTCGTAGTGGTACTTGATGATCAGCGGGTCGGTGTTGAAGACGATGGTACCCGAATCGGTTTCGGGGAGCTTGAAATCCTTGTGCTTGTCGGCCATCTGGCGACCTCCTTTCTTATGACCTGGTGCTTTCCATGATGCTGACGGTGATGTAGGTGCCGGTACCCGCGTGGCTGTGGATTGCGCCGCGCTTGGCGTTCTTCACCTGAATGAAGTCATCGCCGTTGAGGTGCTTGCCGATGGTGTTTTGCAGTTGCCAGAAGGCGAACACTGCCTGCATCAGCCCGGTTGCGCCCACGGGGTGGCCGCAGGCGAGCAGGCCGCCGCTGGGGTTGACCGGCAGCACGCCGCCCAGGGTTGACTTGCCGTCCTCGATGAACTTGCCGCCCTCGCCATACTTGCAGAAGCCCATGTCCTCATAGGTCTGGATCTCGCTGCTGGTGTAGGCGTCGTGCAATTCGACAAAGGAGAGGTCTTCGAGCGGGTTGCGGATGCCCGCCATCTTGTAGGCGAGCTTGGTTGCCATCCGCCCGCCACGGAAAGAGTGGACGCCGGGGTACTTCAGGTTCTTGTAGTCGCTCTCGTTCTCATGCGGCAGGAGCAGCACCTTACCATGCGGGCGGTCAGCCATGCGCATCGCGTCGGTGCCACTGCCGATGCCGGTGACCAGCACCGGGTCAACCGCGCCCATTTTCTGGGCCATCTCCTCGGTAGCAAAGATGACGCAGGCCGCGCCGTCCGACATGGTGCAGATGTCGAGCAGGGTGAGCGGGGTGGCGACCATTGTCGTGTTGCGCACATCTTCGACGGTGAGGTTAGCGGGGCTTTGAGCGTAGGGGTTGTGCAAGGCGTTACCGTGGTTCTTGATGCTGACCTTCGCCAACTGCTCGACGGTGGTGCCGAACTCGTGCATATGGCGCTGTACCATCATCGCATAGTAGCCACTGTAGAAGCCGCCAACCGGAAAGTCGAAGTTGGTGTCGGAGGCGAGGGCGATGAACTCATTGCCCTTCCAGGTGTTCACGTGCGACATCGTCTCGAAGCCGTAAGCGACGCAGACGTCCATCCGCCCGCTGGCAACCGACTCCCAGCCCCCCTGGAAACAGAGGCCGCCGGTGGCGCCGCCGCCCTCGATGCGCTTGCTGGGCTTAGGCACGAGGCCGAGGTAGTCCTGCACCATCGTCGCCGCCTTCAACTGGCGGGTAAAGTGGTCGGAGAAATACGAGGCGACCGAGCCATCAATCATGTCCGGGGTCAGGCCAGGGACATCGTTCATCGCATAATCATAGGCCACTTTGCACATGAGCCGAAAATCCTGCTCTGGGTTGGCCTTGCGAAACTTGGTAATGCCGCCTGATACCATGTAGACAGGTCTCATCCTGGTTGAAGCTCCTTTCTAAGCTGCATGAAACGACGGCTGCATTGCCGTCGCGTTGATTATAGCAGCCTAGCAGCGTAAAAGCAAACCCAGTTTGCAAGACATAACAATGAGGGTTATAATCAACCTGACGAAATGAAATCCTGCTCCTATCGCCGCCTGCTCGATACCCTTGAGCGGCTGGCGCTGGGTGCTAGAAATAGAGAGATATAGACATGGCCCTACCGATCTACGCTGGCTCCGCAGCCAGCAAGCCGACTGCACCTACCCGCAGCAGTGGCGGCATGATCGCCACTCCCCACTGGCTGGCGAGTCAGGCCGGGCTGGCGATGTTGCACGCGGGGGGCACAGCGGTGGACGCGGCGGTGGCCGCCAACGCAGTGCTGAACGTGGTCTACCCGCATATGTGCAGCATCGGCGGCGACTGCTTTATGCTGATTCACGATGCAAACAGTGGCAAGCTATACGGACTGAACGGCAGCGGGCGCGCGCCAGCGGCGGCGACGATTGCCCGCCTGCACCGGCTTGGCTACGGGGCAATGCCGGTTAGCGGCCCGCTGGCAGTGACCGTGCCGGGGACGATTGACGCCTGGTCGGTGGCGCACGCCGCCTTCGGCAATCTGAACTGGGCGCAACTGCTCCAGCCCGCGATTGGCTACGCCCGCGACGGCTTTCCGGTGACATCGCGGCTGCACTACGCGCTGGGGCAGAGCCGTGGCTATATTGGCGGCGACAGCTACGCAGCAGCGGTGTTCTACCCCGGTGGCTACCTGCCCGCCACTGGCGCTACTCTGCATAACCCCAACCTGGCTCACTCGCTAACCGCGATTGCCGAGGGTGGACGTGACGTCTTCTATAGCGGCACAGTGGGTCAGGCGATCGCCACCGACATTCAGCGGCGTGGCGGGCTACTCACCCTGCATGACCTTGAGGCGCACCAATCCGACTGGGTTGACCCAATTAGCACCACCTATCGCGGCTACACCATCTTCGAGATGCCGCCCAACACCCAGGGGCTGATGACCTTGATGGAGCTAAACATCGTGTCGGGATTCGACATGGCCGCGCTGGGCGCGGGTAGCGTGCAGGCGCTGCACTACCAGGTGGAGGCCAAGAAGCTGGCCTTCGCCGATCGAGGGCTAATCGGCGACCCCGCGTTCGTCAGCGTGCCAGTAGCGCGGATGCTGTCCAGTGACTATGCTGCCGCGCGGCGGGCGGAAATCAACCCGCAGCGGGCCAACAATGCAGTGCAGCGGGGCATCAGCGCGGGCGGCGATACCATCTTCCTATGCGTCGCCGATAGTAAAGGCAACCGAGTGTCGCTGATTCAGAGCCTCTACTTCGCCTTCGGCGCGGGGTTCATGGCGGGCAACACCGGCATCGTAATGCACAATCGGGGCGCTTACTTCCAGCTTGACCCGACTAGCGCCAATGCGCTTGCCCCTGGCAAGCGGCCATTCCACACCTTGATTCCTGCGATGGCCTACAAAGTGGGTGAGGGGCATCCCAGTTACCTGTTCGGCACGCGCGGCGCGGACGGTCAGCCGCAGACCCAGCTTCAGGTAGTCAACAACCTGCTCGATTGGGGCATGGATGTGCAGGCGGCGGTCAGTGCGCCGCGCTGGCTACACGGCGGCGCGATACCAAACGGGGTGGACACTAACTTGTTGAGCATGGAGAGCCGCTTCCCTTACGCAGTTCGCCACCGCCTGGCGCAGATGGGCCATAACGTTGGGCTTGCGGGCGCGTGGGATGAAACTATGGGTCATGCCCACGCCATCGCCATCCACGCCGACGGCACCGTGGAGGGCGCCGCTGACCCACGCAGCGACGGCGCAGCGCTGGGGCTGTAGCCAGGAGTTGAAAGTTGAAGGTGTAGGGGCGCGATAATTAAGATTAACAAAATACAACGGACATTGGCGTAGGGAGGCAGGGCGGGATAAATCCCGCCCCTACAACGAGATTTGCGCCAGTAGGAGCGCAATTCATTGCGCCCTGATGAAGCGCCAACAATGTCTGCCATTAAATTGTTAAAGCTCATTACCCCGCCCTGTGGAACATCGTCTTCATCATTGCTTGCACGATGAGGCGATGAAAGGGGCGCACTGGCACGAAGTAGATGCGGCCCAGCCAGTTGTTGAAGTGGACGATAGTGGAGATAGTGGCGTACCAGCCGTGCTGACCCTGTTGCACCAGCACCGAAACACGATAATCGAGGTGGCGATCATCCTCGCCCAGCAGGATCTCGTTGGCGGCCCGCTGGTAGATGCGGAAGATGTATGCATACGTCCCTGGCTCCAATGTGATTGGCTGAGGCTGGTCGGGTAGCTCGGTCTTGAGGTGAACTACGCTGACAATGCGGTTGCGTAGCCAAATCAGCGCCTCGACCCAGCCCAGCCGCGCCATACAGAATGCGCGGGTCACGCTATCTATATCGTGCGGCGCGTCATCGGGCAGGCGCAGCCGATAGGCGTCGGCGTAATCCACCCTGGCGAACGATCGCGCCGCCAACGAACCTTCCGGTACGCGCACCTTTCTGATGCGTGGCTTGCTCACCTTGTTTGGCATCGTCAACCTCCTGTTCGACACTCACCTGTTGCTCAACTCTTGGTTATCTGTAGGGGCTGCGCCGCACGGCATTTTTAGCGAAACACAAGCCTTTGTGAAATTATACACAATCTTAGACTTGTAGTCAATGATGGGAGCAGAAATTATATGCAATTCTTATCTTGATGAGGGCTTGTCGGAATGATGGATTATGATTCTTGAATGATTTGGTATCCGTAGGGGCGTACTGAGGTGCGCCCCTGATGAAGCTAGCAGGGAGATAAGTTTGGCCGAGTTGTCGGAGGAGGTAGAGGCACGCCGAGGCATCGGGCTGGCGGTCAGCAGCCAGGGCTGGTGGCTGCGGCTGGCAATCAGCCTCGTGCTGGTCGGCTGGTTTGCGGCGGTGGCGTGGGGGATGCTAGGGTCGTTCGACCTCATTGAGCTGAGCCGCAAGTTGCTTACCTTCGCGCCAAACGGGCCACTGTCGCGCATCTTTGCAGTACCGCAATGGGATGCGCTCATAGCTCACACCCTGCTCTTGCTCGCCGCGACCTGGCTAACCTTGCTGGTTGGCGCAGTCGGGGTGGGGGCGGGACGGCTGCTCGGCCTGCGCCTCGGCGATGAGTCGCCGCTACTCGGCATCGGGCTGGCGGGCGCGCTCGGCTATGCGGTGGCCTGCCTACTCTTCACCCTGCTGACCCTGGCGGGGCTGCTCTACGACTGGCTGGTCTGGACCCTGACTATCGCCGCCTCGCTCGGCACTCTGTTCTGGCTGCTGCGACGGCGCTTGCTCATTCCCTGGTGGCGACGCCACACCCTAGACGCAGCACTGGGCCGCGCCCTGGGCGAGGCGCGTCACCCGCTGCGCAACTTCGTGCCGCTTGTGCTGCTGCTGGCGACTGCCCTCAGTGCGTTGTTGGCCCTGGCAACCGCGCTGGCCCCGCCGGTGCTGTATGACACAATGCTCTACCACCTGGCCCTGCCCCGCCAGTACGTGGCCCATCACGGCTTCGTGCCGGTCTACAGCGAGATGGTGATAATGTTCGCTGAGGGCATGGAGTTCATCTACACCTGGCCGCTGACCCTGTTCGGCGGCGGCAACTGGGCGGCCGGTTCGGTAGCCGGGCTGCTGCACTGGTGGATGGGCATCCTCACCGCGATGGGGGTATACGGCTTCTCCCGCGCATTGGGCCTTAGCGGGCGGGTGGGACTGCTGGCAGCGGCGGCCTTCCTGGCGCAGCCCCTGGTCAACCGCGAGATCGGCACCGCCTACGTGGATGTGGGCAACGCCTTCTTCACCCTATTCTGCCTCTACGCCCTCTATCGCTGGTGGCAAACTGAGCGCACTGGCTGGTTGACCGCCGCCGCGCTGCTGGCTGGCACGGCGACGGCAGTCAAGGTGTTCGGCGCCCCGCTCATCCTGGTGACAATGTCGGTGGTAGCAGGCAAGTGGTGGATTAAGCGTACAGGGCGTGATAAATCACGCCCCTACAACGCCGATGATGTAGGGGCGCAATTCATTGCGCCCAACCCAGCCGATCTAGGACCTACGGCAAGGGCCTGGAAATCACCTACCAGGCGCTGGGCGCAATTCATTGCGCCCAACCCAGCCAATATAGGGGCGCAATTCATTACGCCCCACGCTACACCTACGGCAACGCTTGTCCGTTCGGGTAGATATCTGAGGCTGGCGGCTGTGGCGGGGATAATCGGAGCTTTGACCGCCTGCTACTCGTACATCGCAAGCTGGATTGTGCTGGGCAACCCATTCTGGCCGGAGTTGAACAACATCTTTCACGGCTGGAACAGCCCAATTGCCGATGCCAACTACAAGCAACTCGTCAGTTACCTCCACTCGGTTGACCAGGGGCCGATGAACTTCAGCATTGGTGGGATGCTCAAATATCTGTTCTGGAACCTGTGGATTGATGAGGCCAGCCCGATGCGTGGTGGCGTCATTGTGCCGCGCACCGTGCCAATCACGACTGCAATGCTGCCGGTCGCCCTGCTGATGGGCGGCTGGGCGATCGTCAAGATGGCGCGGGGGCGGCAATCGGCGGTGCAGGGTGGTGGCAATGTAGGGGCGCAATTTATTGCGCCCAACCAGGGCGATATAGGGGCGCGATTCACCGCCCCCAACCCGGCGCTATGGTGGGGGTTCGGCTACGCGCTGGCGTTCACCGTCCTCTGGTTTCTGGTACAGGGGCAGCGCCGCTACATCCTGTTCACCCTGCCGCTGGTGGCCGCTGGGCTGGGCTGGGTATACGAACGACTGCGGGCAAAGCTGCCGCTGGCCGGGCTGGGCTTTAGCGTGTTCCTGGTCGTGCTGATGTATGTCGCCACCCTGTCGAACCTGGCGTTCAACAATCGCGCCTTCCCCAACATTTATGGCTTCGTTGATGACCGCTTCTATATCCTCGAAGGAGCGACTATCCGCCTCGGCGAAGGCGGGCAGACGATGCTCTATCTCAACCGCGTGGCCCCGCCCGATCAGACGGTGCTGATTACCGAACTGACCGCCCCGCTCTACTACCTGGGCCGCGATTATGTGATGAGCAATCCGGGCTGGGACGACTTCCTCTATTACGGCACGTTGAAGACGGCGGACGACTTTCTGGCGCGGCTGAACCATTATAACGTCAGCTACCTGGTGGATTTGCGCGAGCAGAAGTATCTCGCGCCGCTGATGCAGCAGGGGATGTGGCAAGGGCGCGATAAATGTATGCATCTAGTCTATACCCAGGGCAACTGGTACACCTACCAGCGCGACGTGCCGCCGCCCGCAACCGGCCTGCAGCTAGGGCCGGAGGCGGGGCGAGTCGGCGTGGTCGGCTTCGGCGGCGGGGTGCCGCCCGACCTGAACGCAATCAACCTCGATGGTCTCGACCGACTTAAGCTAGACACCCTGCGCGGGCTGAATACTATCGTAGTCAAGCGCAACCTGCCATCATCTGAGGCCCACACCTACCTCGATGTGCTGGCGGTCTACGCGCCCGATGCGGCCACGATTGACCAGCGGCTGGCGCAGAGCGCGACGCTGGTGGGCAGCGCCGCCGATTACAACGTCTATCGCGTGGATAGGGTTGACCTGCCCACCGTGTTCGGCCTGCAACCGTTGCTAATCCAGCCCCGCGACTGGCGGATCACCCTCGATGAAAGCAAGGCGGCGACGCTGGCGCAAGGCAAGGCATTGAGCGTGACCCTGCCGCTGGCCAGCACGACGAGGACCAGCCAGACGATGCTCGACATTGACCGCCAGGGGCCGCCGATAGCGGGAGTGAGTGCGACCGTCCAAAGCAACCTGCCGCCCACCGACCTCAACGGCGCGAGGGTGCTGCTGGTGGATTTGCAGGTGAGCAGCGGGGCAATGGTGCGGGTGAGCGCCGACCTCGACGGCATCCCCAGCGGGCTGGTCTGGCGCTTCAATGGCAGCGGCGACGGGGTGGATGATGAGATGGTCATCTACATCCAGCCCGCGGCCCAGCGCATCGCCAACCTGTCGTTTACTCTGAGTGCGCCGCAGGGTGGCACCGGCAACATCGTCGCGGGCAAGCTGGTTCACGACGGCGGCCAGACCCAGGTGTGGATGGTGGTGAAGAGCGTCAGTCTAATGAAGCCATAAGCCATGAGTGCCTGACAAACAAAGATTTAAGGATGGCACGGACCCACCCCTAGCCCCTCCCGGGGGGAGGGGAGTCGTCTACTACCTGACTTATGCTCTATGCTGCAACACCTCGTCCAAGGCGGCGAGGAAGTCGGCTGCGCCCTGCTGCCAGGTGAAGCGGGTAGCAATGTCGGCGGCGGCGAAGCGGCCCATCGCGGCGGCACGGGCGGGGGCGGCCAGCAGGTCGTCTACCGCAGCGGCGAGCGCGGCAGGGTCGGCAAGGGCGAGGTGGCCGCTTTCGCCTTCGCGCACCGTATCGCGCGGCCCCCCCTCGTTGACGCTGACAACGGGAACACCGAGGGCAAGCGCCTCGATCACCGACAGGCCAAAGCTCTCCTGTTTGCCAGTGTGCAGGTAGACGCTGGCGAGGCCGTAGACCGCGGGCAACTCTGCCTCCGCCACGAATCCGGCAAAGATGATGCGGTCGTCGAGGCCGAGCGCGGCGGCCTGCGCCTGCAGGGTGGCCTGCTCCGGCCCCTTGCCGACGATCAGGCCGATGGCGGGCTGCTTGAGGCGGGCAATCGTGTCAATGAACAGGTCAATCCGTTTGCGGGGGTGGAGGTGGTTGACGGTGGCGACTACTGGCAGGTCGGGCGGCAAGTTGTAGCGAACGCGGGCGGTGGCGATTTGCCCCGCGCTGGCGGGGGTGAAGTCCACGCCGTGAGTAATAATGCGGGCGGGGCGGTGATAAGCCCGCGCGATGAGGCTGGCACCGTAGGGGCTGTTGGCAAGCACCGCGTCAGCCTGGCACACCATCGTGCGATCGAGCCGCTTGTAGAGGGCGAAGAAGGGGCGGGCGAGCAGACCGAGCGGGCCGAGGCGGCGGGTAATCGCGGCGGTATCGCTGTAGATGAAGCGGGGTGGCTCGTAGCAGAAATAGAGGCAGGGGCGGGTGCGCCACAACCTGCGCCGTCGCGCCCACCACAGGCTGGGCAGGCTGGGCGGGCCGAAGAAGCAGACCGCATCGGCGCGGCGCGGCACCTGCTTCAGCAGCGCGGGGCCGCGCAGATACTCGATTGCCGCATTCAGGTAGTGGCTGCCGAAGCGGTCAAGCCGCCGCGGCCCGGCTATCACCCGCACGCCGGGGCCGACATCGGGCCAGCACTCAGGGGCGAAGTAGTGGGTGACGATGGTGACATGTGCGGGCCGCTCTGGGTTGGCAGCAAGGTGCGAGGCCAGGGCGAGGATCAGTCGCTCCGCGCCAGTCAGCTTCTTAATCTGCGGGTAGTAGAAGTATAGCTCCAGCGGACGGAAAGCCATTACTTCGCGGCGCTAGGGGCTTCTTCAGCGGGCAATGGCTCGGCCCGCTCCAGCAGCATCACCGGGATGCCCTGCTCGATGGGGAAGCGCATCCCCTTCTCGCGGCAGACAATCCAGTTGCCCTCCTGGGTGACGGGAATGTTGGTGCCGGGGTAGGAGAGGATCTCCAGCAGGTCGGCGGGCAGCTGCTGCTCGTCGGTTTTCGGTTCGCTCATAGTTGCTCCTCCTGGGCATGATGAATCACGCCCCTACAATTTGGTTTCGTAGTCGGGGCAATTATAACCCAAAGGAGGGTTAGTTGCCAGCGGTGCCGAAGGGATAGATATGCACCATCCAGTTGAAGATGATCGGGTAGAAGATGCCGCCAGCAGCGTCGCAGGCCGCTTTGGTGGCGATGGAGCCATTGAGGCCGAACTGGGGATTGGCGACGAGCATCTTGCCCTCCTGACCTGGGGGCGGCATACAGAGGCTGACGTGCTGGTGCCAGGGTGCGAGGCTGAGGGGAACGCGGGCGTCGAGTTGGTTCTCGCTGAAGCGGTTGGGGGCGGTGTACATCACGCCGACTAGCTGATAACCATCACCGACCTTCTTGTAGAGCAGCGAGGTGGGATGGGTGGGATCGAAGCGAAACGCCTCGGCGGCAGCGTTGCGGTAGTTGGTGAAGTGGTAGATCTGCTGCGGCACATTGGGCAGGAACTGCTTGAAGCCGTCGCGCTCGGCCAGCTTGTAATCGTTATACTTCGAGAGGCTGGCGCGGGCAGTCTGCTCAAGCTGGTCGAGGCGGGCGCGGTCTGCGGGGGTGGGGGTGCGCGGCGCGGTCATGTGCATATGCGGCCCCATCTCCATGTGCGGCGTGTTCATCCCGTTGGTGGTGCCGCCCATACCGTCATCGCCAGCCATGTTCATCCCGCCCATGTTGTTGCCAGTTGTGGCGGTGGCGGATGAAGCCATATTCATCCCGCCCATGCCGACAGTTGTTGGAGTGGCGGAAGGGGCGCTGGCGGGCGATGACCCTTGCGGCTGCATATTGCAGGCAGCGAGAGTGAGGATGAGCAGCAGGATGGTCAGGATTCTGGTTCGCATTGCCGTTCCCTTTCAAGGTAGCGGGTGGGGAGATAGTCTGCTTATTAGAGCGGTTGCCTCTGATGTCTTGTTTCACGGGTTGCCACCAGATATGGAGAGGAGCGCACCGTTGGTGCGCTCCGCACTACCCCTCTCCCCAACCCTCTCCCCACCGGGGGAGAGGGGAAACAGACCCTATTCCCTCTGCGGGAGAGGGGATTTTGCTATCTTGCGGCGGGAAGGATGTCAACCGTCTTGGCGTTGTAGACCTTGGGGTCAATGTCGCTATCACCAATGGTGTAGGCAACTACGTAGCTGCCGGGCTTGAGGTCGGCAAGGCTGCTGACGCTGCGGCCCGCTACCAGCGACTGATACTTGGTGTCCGCAGCGACGTTGACAGTAAAGGTTTCGTTGCCGGTGCTGGCAATCTGGAAGGTGTTGGCGCTGGTGTCCACCGCCGTGACCCTGCCTTGCAGCAAGTGCTCGTTGGTGCTGACGACGTGCAGTTCGGCAATGTGCTCGGTGATCGGCAGGCCATTGGCGTAAGCACCCTTGCCCGTACCCTTGCCTGCTGCCACAGTGGGCAAGGCCGCAGGGTTGCCGCCATTCTTGCTCTGGCCATTTGCGCCCGACATCATGTCGCCGCTACCGCCGACCCAGACAGGTGCGCCGTAGAGGATGATGCTGTCGCCGGGCTTCAGGTCGGTGGCGCTGATCGGCTGGCCGAGGCGGTCGAAGCGGGTACCGGGGCCGACGATTACCTTCAGGTTGCCGTATTTAGTGATGGTGGCGATGATGTTACCATCGCTGTCGAGTGCTACGAAGCTGGCGGGGAGGGCGTGTACGCCGAGTAGCTTGTTGCTATCTGCCTGCTCGATGCTGGCAGGGGCGGGGCCGACACGCAACGCGCTGACCGTCGCACTGAAGCCATCGCCGACACCAAACTTGCGCTTGAGCAAGGTTTCGCGGTTCTTGGCCTGCGCTGCAGTGCTATTCTGGTCGTTTGCAGCGGGCGTGCTGCTTGGGCTGGGCGTGCCAGTTGGGCCGGGCGTGCCGTTTTGCTTCTTGGGTTGGCCCTGGCTGGGCAACTGGTCGCGGCTGATCAGCACGGTGGCGTAGCTGCCCACCTGCACATCGCTGAGGCTAATCGGGCCAGTCTTGACGCTGGGGTCGTCCCCTGGCACTGGCTGGCGCTGGATGGTGGCGGTGGTGGCGAGGGTGGCGGTCAGCGGGCCGAAGCCAGTGTCGAGCACGACGAGCTTGTTGGGGGCATCCACGTGGTCAACCACGCCGCCAACCGCGACCTGATTGCCCGTCGCTGCATTGACCTTGGCCTTGCCCTTGCCGTTGGCGGCCTGGTTGCCTGCCGCGGGCGTGCCGGAGGGGGCGGTCTTAGGCGTGGCAGGGGTCTTCTGCCGCTTCGGCCTAGCGGTGCTGCTGGTCGGCGTGCTACTGGTCGCCCCGCTGGTGGCAGTGCTGCCGCTGTTGGTGGTAGCGTTGCTTGGGTTGGGAGCGGGGTTGGCGCTGTCCGTGGTAGAGTTGCCGTTAGGGGTGGGGCTGGCGCTGGCACTGCTACCATTAGCGGGGCTGGTGCTGGTGTCAGCAGTGGGGGTAGGCTGGTTCGCGTTGTTGTTGCCTCCGATAGCTGCTTCGCCAGTGTTGCTGGTTACGACGGTGGGGATGGTGGTATCATCGCCCGGCGTGACGCTGGCCGAGGCGGTTTGCGCGGTGGTCTGGTTGCTAGCACTGGGGTTGGATGGCGTGGTAGTTTGGTTGCTAGCGCTGGGGCTGGATGGCGCGGTGCTGCCCACCCCGGCCCAGAGCAGACCGACGCCCAGGCCCATGACGATGGCGACGATGGCGACGATGGCAAGGGCGCGATTCTGAGAGCGGTTGGTGTTCACAATGTTCCTCCTGTAGTTTTCGGGGTGGGCGGCTGGCGCTGCCCAGGATTAGCGATTTGGGGCGCAAGGCGGGGCCTTGCGCAGCTACCCCTTATTCTAAAGGATGAATGTGTAACTGAGGTTAGGGGATTGAAAAATCCATGTAAAATTCGCGTTCGCCCTCTCACTGACGAGGGTTGTTACGCTCCCCCTCCCTGCCTCCCCCTTTGGGGGAGGAGACTTGACTCAGGGGCGGCGCGCAGTTGCAGGGTGGGGGCGTTGGCCAGCGTGCCGATGGTGGGCAGGGTGATGGTGAATACTGCTCCCTTGCCCAGTTCGCTGCTGACTGCAATGCTGCCGTGATGTGCCTCGATGATCTCCTTGCTGATCGCCAGGCCGAGGCCGAGGCCGCGCCCATCACTGCTGCGCGATTTCTCGACCTGATAGAAACGCTCGAAGATGCGCGGCAAATCGGCGGCAGGGATACCCTCGCCGCTGTCGGCAACCGTGACCACAATGCTGCTGGGAGCAGGCGGTTGTGCCGCCTCCGCGATGTGCGCCTCGACCTGCACCCAGCCACCAGTAGGGGTGTGCTTGATGGCGTTGTCAACCAGGTTGGTGAAGACCTGGCGCAGACGGTCGGGGTCGCCCATAATTTGGGGCAGGCCGATCAGTCCATTCTGGCCCAGGCTGACGTCGTGAGCAGCGGCCTGGGGCTGCAGGCTGTCTACGGTGGCACGGAGTAGTTCGCTGAGGTCAAGTGGCTGGGGTTGCATCTGCACCTGGCCACTTTGCAAGCGGGAGAGTTCGAGCAAGGCATTGACCAGCCGACCCATGCGCAAGGCCTCATCGTTAATCACGCGGGCCGCCCCCTGTGCGCTCTTCAGGTCGGGCAAAGTGCCGTCGAGGACTGCCTGCGAAAAGCCCTGGATCGAGGTGAGTGGGGTCTTGAGGTCGTGAGACATATTGGCAAGGAAGTCGCGCTGCGCCTGCTGGGTGCGCTGCACCTCGCTAGTCATGATGTTGAAGTTCTGGCCGAGCAGGGCAACTTCGTCTTCGCCCTCGATCTGGATGCG